>JBOGLX010000083.1:0-2915 GCA_050745765.1 Occallatibacter sp.
GCGCTGCGGGCACAGGTTCCACCTTTTCCCAGCCTTTCGGTCAGGCTCCCCAACCGGCGCCCACGGTGTACACTCCCCCGTCCCAGTAACATTTGGGAACAAATCGCGTGTCCGCATCGTAATCAGAAGCATTATGCGATACAGATTGGCCGTGATCGCCGTCAGCGTATAAACGGCGGAGCAATAATGGACCACGAAGCGCCGCGTGAGCGGCGTTTTGTGGCGGTCGGAAAGTAGACCACCACACTTCAGTTCCAGAACATCACAGGTGAGTTGTGTTTGTGGGACACCAGGGGGGGTGTACAAGGTGGAAGTGTATGCACGAGTGAGACGAGCGGTGCAGGTGGACGGCATGAGCATCCGGCAGGCGGCACGCGAGTTCGGGCTGTCGCGGAAGAGCATCCGGAAGATGCTGCAGTTTTCGCTGCCGCCGGGCTACGAACGGAAAAAGCCGATCCTGCGCCCGAAGCTGGGGCCGTGGCTGGGGATCATCGACCAGATCCTTGTAGACGACAAGGCCCAGCACAAGAAGCAGAGGCATACGGCGAAACGAATCTGGGACCGTCTCAAAGCGGAGCACAGCTTCGGAGGCGGCTACACCATCGTGAAGGATTACGTGCGACAGGCGCGACTCCGTCACAAGGAAGTGTTCATCCCGCTGGCGCACCCGCCGGGAGACGGGCAGGCCGATTTCGGCGAAGCGCTGGTGGTGATCGCAGGGGTGGAGCAGAAGGCGCACTTCCAGTGCTTCGATCTGCCGTATTCCGACGATTGCTTCGTGATCGCCTTTCCGGCCGAGAACACGGAAGCGTTTCTGGAAGGTCACAACCATGCCTTCGCGTATTTCGGCGGCGTGCCGAACACGATGCTCTATGACAACACTCGCATCGCGGTGAAGGAGATCACCGGCGCCGGCGAGCGCAAACCCACGGAAGCCTTCAGCGGATTGCAATCGCACTATCTGTTTGCGGCCAAGTTCGGACGTCCCGGCAAGGGCAGCGACAAGGGGAACGTGGAAGGGCTGGTGGGTTACGCGCGGCGCAACTTCATGGTGCCGGTGCCGCGAGTGGCCAATTGGGAGGAGCTAAACGCACAGTTGCTCGGGGAATGCCGGAAGCGGCGCGAGCGGAAGCTGTGGGGCCACACCGAAACCATCGCCGAGCGGTTTGAGCAGGAGCGGGGAAAGTTGTTGCCGCTGCCGCCGACGCCGCTGGAGGCGTGCGAAAAGAGAAGCGCGCACGTCAGCTCGCAGGCGCTGGTGCGGTACGAGACCAACGATTACTCGGTGCCGACGGAGTACGGACACCGGCAAGTGCTGGTGAAAGCCTTCGTGTGGGAGGTAGTGATCGGCTGCTCCAGCGAAGTGGTTGCACGGCATCCCCGAAGCTATGGCCGGGAGGAAATGATTTTCAATCCGCTGCACTACCTGGCGCTGTTGGAGCAGAAGACCAATGCGCTGGACCAGGCCGCGCCGCTGCAGGCCTTGCAGGTGCCGGAGGAGATGAAAGAACTGCGCCGGCGGATGGAAGCGCGGCTGGGCAAACACGGTCGGCGGGAATATGTGCAGGTGCTGCGGCTGCTGGTGACATTTTCGATGGAGGAAGTATCCGCCGCGGCCAGACAGGCACTGCAATGCTCCGCCATCTCCATCGATGCCGTCAAGCACCTCTTGCTGTGCGCGATCGAACGTCGCCCTCCGAGGCTGGATCTGGAAAACTACCCGCACCTGCCGGTGGCTGAAGTGGCGCTGACGCGGGCCGCCGACTATCAAGTGCTGCTGCAATCTTGTTCCAGCGAGGCCCGGTAAATGGACACGCCTCGAGTGTTGCTGGAGCACTATCTGAAGCAGCTTCGATTGCCCACCATGCTGCGCGAGTTCCCCAAGCTGGCCGAGCAATGCGCCAAAGAGGGCGCCACTTTCGAACAGTTCCTGTTGCGCTTGGTGGAGCAGGAGATGGTGGACCGGGAGCGTCGCGCCGCCGAGCGGCGGATCAAGGCGGCCAAGTTTCCGGTGACCAAGAGCTTGGAGACGTATGACTTTCTCGCGGTGCCTTCCTTGAATAAGAAGCTGGTGGTGGAACTGGCCCGATGTGAGTGGATCGGCCGGCGAGAGAACGTGCTGGCCTTGGGCAACTCCGGCACCGGCAAAACGCACATCGGCCTGGCGCTGGGGCTGGCCGCATGCCTGCAGGGGTTCCGGGTGCGGTTCACCACCGCGGCTGCGCTGGTGAATGAACTGATCGAGGCACGGGACGAAAAGCGCCTGCTGCGCTTTCAGAAGAACCTGGCCCGCCAGGAACTGCTGATCGTGGACGAACTCGGGTTTGTGCCGCTGTCCAAGACCGGCGCCGAAATGCTGTTTGAAGTTTTCAGTCAGAGATATGAACGGACTTCTACCCTGGTGACCAGCAACCTGCCCTTTGCCGAATGGACCGAGGTGCTGGGATCGGAGCGGCTCACCGGCGCGCTGCTGGACCGGCTCACTCACCACGTTCACATCCTGGAGATGAACGGGGACAGCTTCCGCCTCAAGCACAGCAGGAAAAAGAAGGACCCCGATACGCAATAGCTCTCTCACCCCGCATCGCCCCCCGGCGCCCGTGTTTGGAGGCGGCTTCCGCTCCGCCCTAAACGCGCCGCCCAACGGGCGTCGCAGGGCTCCGCTCCAGCCGCCCCCAAACACCCAGGGCTGACTGGCTAAGGAAGGAAAGTGGTCCCTTTTTGCTCCGCCGTCGTGGGAACCTTTCACTCCGCCCTTGACAGTTTCCTGACGCTGTACGAAAACAACCATTCTATATGCGCAGGACGTGTTGGGTTCCGCGAGTTTTTCGGTCACCGAGGTGAATTCTACGCCTGAGGCGTCGTCATTCGGTCTCCTAGCAATTGCGCTTGTGACAGTTGCGGGCCTCCATTAT
>JBOGLX010000084.1:0-21257 GCA_050745765.1 Occallatibacter sp.
ACCCAAAAATCGTACCTTTTCCTTCATGACCGGTTCCTCTCCGCTTGTGGCTCTGAACTGTGTTCCGCTTCGGCTCACAGCTTAACCCACGGCCAGCGCAGGGGGCCGGTCACTCCATAATGACTAGTCCCTATGTCCCTAGTCCCTGCCGTTAGACTTTCGGCAGATCCTCGGCCGAAAACTTGTTGAACTCGGTGTGGAAGATGGTCAGCGCCTTCTGCATCATCTCCGCCTGGCGCTGCATGACGATCAGATCCAGCGTGCCCTCGACGACATTCTCGTTGGCCGCCTCGAGGGCGCCCTGGTGCACAGCCGCACTCTTCGAGAGCTCCGGTTTGGCTCCGGCCGGGGCTACGTAGCGGTTGGCGCCCTCGGGGGTCAGTTCGGTGCCCTTGGGAAAGGTGAAGACGCCTACTGTGGCCACTAGTCCGCCCGCCACCGAAACCGACCCGTCGGCGCCCACCGTCACCTCGCCCGGAGGAATGGGAATCGGCTTGCCCAGCGCCGAAAGAACCGGCTCGCCCGCCGCCGTCACCAGTTGCCCATTGCGGGCGCGACGAAACGCGCCGTCGCGGGTGTAGCGGGGGCCGTTGGGGGTCTGCACCGCGAAAAAGCCCTGCCCCTCAATGGCCAGATCGAGGGGATTGCCGGTCTGGTCGAGCGCGCCCTGAGCCATGCTCAGCCGGTCCCCGCCGAGGAGCCCGTAGTTGTTCACCGTCCCGCCCAGTTGCGAGTCGAAGGCGTCCGGCCCCAGCAGCACCGAGCGGAAGTATTCGCGCTCGGCGCGGTAGCCCGGCGTCTGCGCATTGGCCAGATTCGAGGCCGCCGTATCCAGTGCGTCGGTCCGCGCCACCAGCCCCGTCATCGCCGCATAAAATCCGCTGTCCATTGCAAGCTCTCCCCGCGATGGGGGAGGTTGCAGGCGGAGAACCGAAATGGGGGAGGGGAGATTAGAGGGTAATTAAGAAAGAGAAGATTACGGCCCGCAACAGCGAAACGGGCAAAGGAGACGGGCAAGCGAAACGGGCGGGCGCGGCTGGCGGCCCGGCTTCAGGCTCCAAGATTCAGGTTCCAGGTTTCAGGTTCCAGGTTTCAGGTTTTCAGGTTTCAGGTTTTCAGGTTTTCGCCGAGCGGCCTTGCCTCAGGCCGGCGCGGTCGGCGGCCGGCCTCTCAACCAAGCGCGGTCGGGGGCATATGAAGACGCTACGCCCCCGGAGAACATCGATCGCCCAGCATCTATTGCAGCCCGTCGCAGACGATGGTCACCGAAAAGTTCGAGCTGTCGAACCGGTAGTTGTGGTTCAGTTGAAACTCCGGCGCCTGGACATGGAGGTAGTAGTCGCGCCCCGTGATCACGGCCGGCACGCTCAACCCGCAGTGGGCCGCCAGTTCCGGGACCTTGCCCTTCCACGACCCGGCGAGCATGTTGCAGATCTCTCCCACCGCGTCCTTGACCGTGTCGTCGAGCTCCAGGAACTCCATCCCCGTCATTTTTCCGGCAATCTTCAAGGCGGCCGGCATGCCGCAGGAGAATACGCAGGCTCCGCTCAAGACGCCGCCGAACCCCACCACCGCCGTGACCGACTCGGGCGCGCGCGCATACGGAGCGCTGTCCCGGACGCAATTCACGCCCAGCATCAGTTGAAAGACTTCTTCCACGCCCGCATCCAGGCTCCGCGGATCGGAGACCAGGGCGACCGAATCCCGCAAGGTCACCGCCATCGTTCGTTCCCTTTCGCTTCCTCCGGCCCGCCGCGCTTCCGCCGAGCCGGCCGTTCGCACACCGTTCAAAAGCATTTTCTCCGCCCTCCCGGTTCAGGCCGCGTTCAGCAGCGGCAGCACCCGCTCCTTCACCTGCTCGGCCGTGAACGGCTTGCGGATATAGCCCTGCGCCCCGGACTGTATCGCCTGCTTCACATGCTCCTCGCTCGACTCGGTCGTAATCATCACAACCGGCACGCCGGGGGCCAGGTTCTGCGCCCGGATCTGGCGCAAAAATTCCAGCCCGTCCATCGACGGCATATTGATGTCGGAAAGAATCAGGTCCACCTGCGTGGCCTTCAGCATATCCAGCCCTTCGGTGCCGCTGGCGGCCTCGTGCACCACCAGCGGGTTCAGCCCCGCCTGGCGAAGAGCCCGCTCCACGATCTTGCGCATCACCGAGGAATCGTCCACGATCAGGGTTCGCACTTCGCTCATGATTCAAGACTCCTCCGCTGGTTTGCCTATCGGCCCATTTCTCGAACCCTTGAGAGTGCGCCGGCGGCGGGCCTCTCGGCCGCTTCAGAGGCCGGCCGCTGGGGAAACTGTCCATCCTTGCCCGTCCTATCCGGGCCCGTCCCATCCCGGCCCGTGCCCGTCCCGGCTGGCCCGTCCCGGCTCGCCCCTGTCGGCCTCTCAATGCGCTCCGATGGAGCCGATCACGTCGGCAACGGCCCCCGCATCGGGCAGCGGCGCCTCCTGGGCGCGCAGCCACAGGCGCAGCCAGAAACAGTCGTGCACCCGCACCAGCCGGGCCTCGGCCGGCCGGGCCCGTTCGACCGCCCGCGCCAGAGCCTGCGCCAGGGCCGGTTCCGACGCCGCCTCAATCAGCTCGACGGCGGGAAACCTGGCCTTCAGCATGCGCTCGTGGGCGGGATGAAACTGCGATCCCCGCACCATCCCACACTCCACGCGCAGGCCGGTCATGCGCTCTACCGCCAGGGCCAGCACCGGGTCCAGCCGGTCCTCGAAGCCGAGATAAAGAATCCTTCCCGCGGCCACGCGCAGCGGCAGCGCCCCGAATGCATCCACAAACAGCCGCGGCAGCAGCGGCGTGAGCCCCTCCGGAGAATGCGATTCAAGCGGCAGTACGGGACAGTTCCACTGCACCCCAAGCGCCCGCGTCACCAGTTGCTCGCTCACCCCCTGGCCGCGCACCAGCCACTCGCCGATGCGTCCCCCGCCAGCCGCCTTCTGCGCCTCGAGAGCCTGCCGCCGCTGGCGTTCGCTGATCCAGCCCTGCTCGAGCATCGCCAGGCCGAGGGGAATGCGGTGCACGCGGCCCGCCGGAGCGGCTCCGCGTCCGTCCATCTCGCGGCCGAGCGCCGCTTCCAGGCGCGCGCGCGTACATTCGGCCGAGCAGTTCCAGCCGCCCTCGAAGACCGGCGCCGCGCGGTTGCGCCAGAGGTGCAGCCAGCCCGAACGGCAGCCGGGATTGGCGCAGGCGGTAAAGAGTCCGTGCCGCGCGCCGGTCCGCGGCGTTTGGCGCTCCCCGCGCGCTCCCGTGCGCATATCTTCTCCCAGCCGCGCGGTCCTTGGGGCGTCTTCGCCGCCCGCAGGGGCGGAAAGGGCCAATCCACTCCCCCATTTCCTGCTCAAAACAGGCATCGTATGCTCTCCAGGCGCTTGCGTGGCGCGGCCACCTCGGTCACCCGCAGCCCGAAGTTGCCGTTCACCAGCACCACCTCGCCCCGGGCGACGATTTTGTCGCCCACGATCAGGTCCACGGGGTCCGAGACATGACGGTCCAGTTGCACCACATCGCCCGGCCCCAGGTCGAGAATCTCGCCGAGCGGCATCTCACGCGAGCCGAAACGCAGAGAGGCCTCGAGTTCGACATCGAGAAGCAGTTCAATACCCGGACCGAGCGCCGGCGCCGGTTCGGGCGGGGGAAGAGAGCCCTCCTCTGCCGCTACGGCGGGACGGGGAGCGCGCACCCCATCGCCCACCAGGATCGTCCAGGAACGGAGGCCCGACTGCAATTGAAATGCCTGCGAGACGGCCATCTCCCCGGCGATCTCTTCGAACTTCTCCACACGGCACTTCTTGCCGGTCGCGGCCAGCAGCTCCCCGGCCGCGGCATCGGCCACTTCGCGCAGCAATTCGCTCCAGCCCGCCTTCTGGTCCACGCCTTCGCCTAGCAGCGGAGCCTCGAGAACCGAGGCCTCGATCATTACCGCGAGGCGGCCCTGTTCGTCTCCGGCGACCGTGGCGGCAAAACCAAACGCGTTCCCGGCGAGCGGCTTCGGCTCGGACTGAACCAGCTCGGGTTCGCCGGCCAGCGCCTGCGAAAACAGGGCCGCGGCCGCGCCCGTCCAGCATTCAAGGAAACTTTTCATGGCTCAGCCTCCAGCATCGCGCGTTCGATGCGCGCGGCGCGGTGCGGACCCTGGCGGATGGCCTGGGCCTCGGCCAGCGTCTGGTTGCCCACGCGCCAGACCGGCAGCGTGTTCAGGGGCAGATCGAGGCGCAGAACCGATCCCGGGGCAAGATCGCCCACGGCCGAGGCCGCCAAGGCCACTGGGGGCAGTTGCAGCGAGGCGCCGAGACGGATCTGCCGGGTGAGAGCCTGCATCCGCTTCTGCGTATCCGCGGAGTGACGCCGCCGGCGGCCCCAGTCGGTGGTCAGGCGGCGCAGGATGGTATTGGCCACTACCGCCGGAAAGGCCAGGTTCAGGAGGCCCGAACTGTGCGGCATGCGAATCTCGAAGCTCAGGCAAAGCGTCTTCTCGGTCACCGAAATGATGCGCGGAACCTGGGTCTGCATCTGGCGGCGCTCGAAGTTGAAGCTCAGGCCCACCGGCTGCCAGGCTACCGTCAGCTCCCGGCAGATGATCTCGACCACGCTGGCCAGGATCGCCTCTTCGATGTCGGTCAGCTCCCGCAGCGGGCCGTCTTTCCCATCCCCGCCCAGAAGCAGGTCGATCACCGGCGGCGCCAGGGCCAGGTCGAGCTGCAGCACGGAGAGGGCGCCCAGCGGCTCCAGGCGCACCGAGGCCACGTAGCTGACTTCGGGAATGCGCAGCAGGAACTCGTTGAACTGGATCTGTTCGGCGGAAACAAGATTGACCTGGAAACGGGTGCGCAGCCACGCCGCCAGGTTATGCGTAAGGTTGCGCGCGAACAGATCGTTCAGCAGGCTGATGGCGCGCAACTGCTCGGTCGAGATCTGTCCGGCCGAAGAGAAGTTATAGGGCACCACGCGGGCCCGCACCCCGGCGTGCGGGGATTCCGGCGTCGAGCTCCGCGCCGCCTCGAAGAGAGCGTCGATCTCATCCTGTTTGAGCGTCTTCTCGATCACGTCCCCGTTCCTCCCAGCCTCCCGAATTCATTCCTGGAGAATTCAATCCTGGAGCGGTTCTCCAATACCTATGTGCCTTTTTGCGGCGTTCTTCAAGATGGCTTCTTCTTCCACCCCGGAGAGGAAGAAGCCGCCTGGCTTCCGCGCTTCGGGATACGCCGACTGTGGAACCGCTCTGAGCCCTCGTCGGAAGGCTTCGCCGGCGCCCTCAGGCGCCCAAGCTGTTTCCCCCTGCGGCGCGCCGTTCCCCGCTCCGCGCCGGCGGCTTGCGCCGCGTCCCCCGTTCGAAGGCGGAACGCTCGAAGACCCCCTGCGCGGCCAGATCCTTGAGCGCGCACCTCAGGTGCGCGACGGCCGAGGCATGCACCTGCGACACCCGCGACTCGACCACCCCCAGCGCCAGGCCGATCTCGCGCATGGTCATCTCCTCGTAGTAATAGAGCGTCATCACCAGCCGCTCCCGATCGGGCAGGTTCTGGATAGCCTCGGCCAGCCGCTCCTCGAGCTCGCCGCGCAGGCAACGGAAAAGAGGGTCCTCCTCGGGACGGCCCGGCACATAGGCCAGTTCCTCTTCGCCCGAATCCTCGTTGCGCTCGATGTGCAGCGTGCCAATCTCCAGGCCCTTCAGGTCGCCCAGCAACTGCTGGTACTCTTCGAGCTCGAGACCCATCTCCGCCGCGACCTCCGCCTCGCCGGGGGCCCGGCCCATGCGCGCCGTAAGCACGCGGATAGCCTCCTCGATGGCCCGGCCCTTGCGGCGCAGCTCGCGCGGGCTCCAGTCGAGCGTGCGCAGGCTGTCCAGGATGGCTCCCCGGATGCGGAACTGCGCGTAGCTGCGGAACTGCACCTTCTTGGCCGGGTCGAACTTCTGAAAGGCGTCCATCAACCCCACCACGCCCGCCGAAACCAGGTCTTCGATGTCCACATGCTGGGGAAGCCGCTCGTGAATGCGCCGCGCCAGAAAACGCACGATAGGCAGATGTTCGAGCAGCACCCGCTCCTCGTCGCCGTTGAGCAGCGCCGCCGCCCCCGCGGCCGGTGGATAGCCGCCGCGCCTGGCCGATCCCCCGCGCTCCGGTCTCTGGTTTCCCGCCGTGGCCGCCGCCTCGCTCCCCATCTCCCTACCTCACCCGAACCGGACTTGAACCGAACTTGAAACCGAACTTGAGCCGGACTTGAACCGGACTTGAACCGCTGGACGCGCTCATCGCACCGTCCCCACCGGGCGCAACCTGATCTCGGCGGGAATCTCCGCGGCCGAAACCACCGCCAGCCGCGGCAGCACGGGCTCCAGCCAGCGCTTCACGTGATAGCGTGCTGTACCGGGACAGAGGAGCACGGGCAGGGCCGCGGCCGAGGCGGAGCCGATAAGTTGCCTCACAGAATCGGCCAGCCGCCGGACCACCGGAGCGCCCTGCCCCTGGGCGGCGGCCAGAAGCCGATGCCCGGCCTCGGGCTGGAGCGTCGAGAGAATCTCGTCCTCGAGAGCCGGGTCGAGCAAGAGCACCGGCAACTGACCGTCGCCGTCGAGCAGCGGCCGCACCAGTCGCCTGCCCATCGCCTGCCGGGCCGCCTCGACCAGCGCCACCGGGCTCTTGTTCACGGGCGCCGTCTCGACCAGGGCCTCCAGAATCGCGCCCAGATCCCGGATCGACACCCGCTCGCGCAGCATCTGCTCCAGAACCCGCTCGACTTCGCCCAGAGTCAGCAGCTTGGGCACCAGCTCTTCCATCAGCTTGGGGTGGCTCTCGTTCAACGAGTCGAGAAGCCGTTTGGTCTCCGCCCGGCCCAGCAGCTCCCATGCGTGCTGGCGGATCAGCTCCCCCAGATGCGTCGTAATCACCGTTACCGGGTCCACCACCGAATAACCGGCGGCGATGGCCTGTTCCTCGAGAGCCGGGGCGATCCAGATGGCCGGAACCCCGAACGCCGGCTCCCTGGTCTCTTTCCCGGCCAGCGGCCGGCGGCCTGGGTCGCCGGAGACGGCCAGCAGTTGCGGCCCCTCCGTCTGCCAGCGGCCGATCTCGATCCCCCGGAGCGAGAACAGGTACTCCCGCGGCTTCAGCCGCAGGTTGTCGGAGATGTGCACGGGGGGAACCAGAAACCCCATCTCCGAAGACAGATGCCGGCGCAGCGCGCGCACCCGGCCCAGCAGTTGCCCGCCCTGCTTCTCGTCCACCAGCGGAATCAGTTGGAAGCCGATCTCGAGAGTCAGGTCTTCCAGTCGCAGCATGGCGGCCAGATCCGAGCCCTGCGCCTGCTCGGCCTTCTTCTTCTCCCCCGGCAGAAGCTCGGCCGGGGGCGCCGCCTGCGCCTGCGACGAGAGCTTGCGGCCGCCCCAGAACAGCCCGGCGGCCACGGCCAGAAACGTCAGCTTGGGCAATCCCGGAATCAGGCACATGCCGCCCGAGACCAGGCTGGCTAGATAGAGCGTGGCCGGACGGGCAAAGAGCTGCTGCCGGATCTCGCCGCCCAGCATCCCCGCCGAGTTGGCCCGCGTCAGCGTGATCCCTCCAGCCACCGAGACCAGCAGCGAGGGAATCAGCGTGACCAGCCCGTCGCCCACCGTCAGCACCGTATAGGTGCGCGCGGCCTCGCCCAGCGCGACCCCTTGTTGAAGCGTGCCGATCAGAAGGCCGGCGACGATGTTGATCCCCGTAATCAGGATCGTGGCCATCGAGTCGCGCTGGTTGAACCGCGCCGCGCCGTCCATGGCTCCGTAGAACTCGGCCTCCCGGGCGATCGCCTGCCGGCGCCGCCGCGCCTCGGCCTCGTCGATCAGGCCGGCGTTCATGTCGGCGTCGATGGCCATCTGCTTGCCGGGCAGAGCATCCAGAGTGAACCGCGCCGTTACTTCGGCCGTGCGCACCGCCCCATGAGAAACCACTAAGAACTGAATGGCGACCAGGGCCAGGAAGAGCACGAAGCCGACGACGTAGTTGCCGCCTACGACAAACTGGCCGAAGGCCTCGATCACCTTGCCGGCCGCGGCCGTCCCCTCCTGCCCGTGCAGCAGGATGCGGCGGCTGGAGGCGATGTTCAAGGACAGCCGGAAGAGGGTCAGAAGCAGCAGGAGCGTGGGAAAGACCGAGAGCTCGACCGCCCGCCGGATCTGGATCGCGGAGAGAAAGACAATGATCGAGGCGGCCATCGAGATGGCCAGCAGAAAGTCCAGGGCTGCGGCCGGCAGCGGGACCATCATGACGAAGATCACGCTGATGGCGGCCAGGGGCAGCGCGTACTCGCGCAGGCGATGAAGAATGGACCGGATCGGCAGCGCGCCGGCCGGCAATGCGGCTGCGCTCATCGCGCACCTCCTGCGGCCGGGGGCCGGCCCGGCGGCGTATTATCGGCGGCGCGTCCCGCCCACGCGGCCTGGGTGGCCTGGGCCGCCGTACGCGCGGCCGCCTCGCGCGCGCGCCGCTCGTGCAACTCGGCTTCGACGCGCTGGCGGTAGAGATAGGCCAGAATCGCGGCCACCGCCGCGTAGAGATCCGCCGGAATGGCCTGCCCGACCTCGACCGCGCGGTAGAGGGAGCGCGCCAGCGGCGGGTTCTCGACGATCGGCACTCCGGCCCAGCGCGCCTCGGCCTTGATCTCCTCGGCCAGCAGGTTGCGGCCCTTGGCCAGCACCTTGGGCGCCTCCATGGTTACGAAATCGAAGCCCAGGGCCACGGCATAGTGGGTCGGATTGGTGAGCACCACGGCGGCCCTGGCCACGTCCGCCTTCACGCGGCGGCGGCGCATCTGCCGCTGCAGGCCCTTGATGCGGCTGCGGATCTGCGGACTGCCCTCGGTCTCCTTGTACTCCTCGCGCATATCGTCGCGGCTCATCTTCAGACGCGACTCGCGGCTTTGCCACTCGACCAGATAGTCGATCAGCGACCAGCCGAACAACAGCCACGCCGCGGCCGCCAGCAGCCCGTACACATCCGCGCCCAGAATCTCCAGCCGCACCGTCGAAAACGGCGGCACGGTCAGCTCCCGGGCAATGCGCTGCACCGCGAAGACGCCGAGAATGCCGGCGGGAATCAGAGACTTGCCCAACCGCGCTGCGGCCCTGAGCGAAAACAGGTTCTTGACGTTCGAGACCGGGTTGATGCGGTCCAGCTTGAAGCCCACCGCCCCGGCGTAGACGTTGAGGCCGCCGGTCTGGAGGACGCCCACGGCCAGAGCCCCAGCCGCCGCCGCCGCCATGGCCACCCCGGCTGGCGTGAGCACGGCCAGGGACAGACGGCGGATGGCGTAAAGCGTGGGCTGAATCTGGGCCGGCTCCCAGTGCGCCGGCGCCCCCAGCACCAGAAAGGCCGCGAAGGCTCCCCGCCAGGCCTCCATGTCGCGGCCTCCCAGAACTCCCAGCGCGATCACCCCGGCCAGCGTTCCGGCCGCGGCGGAGAGATCGCGGCTGTGCAGAATGTCGCCCTCGCGCCGCGCCTTCTCGCGGCGGTGCTGGCTGGCTTGTTCGGTGCGCTCTCCGGGCATCGGCTATCCTCCCAGCCCCGGGCCCAGCCCCCGGCCCAGCCCCGGAATCAGAACCAGGCCCAGCCCATGTCCAGGCGTCGAGATCAACCGCTCGGCCATGTCCAGCAGGCCGGCGAACCGCGCTTCGACAAACCTGGGCCACAACGCCAGCGCCCCGGTCAGAATCACAAAGCCGGTCAGGGTCTTGAGCGGCACGCTCAGCGACATCACCGGCAACTGCGGACTGAGCTTGCCCATCAGAGCGATAGAGATCTCGACCAGCATAGTGGCGGCCAGCACCGGCGCCGCCAGCTCCAGGGCGGCCAGAAAGACTCCGCCTGCAGCCTGCACAATGGCCAGCGCCGAGGCCGGCGCCAGCGCGAACTCACCGAGCGGCACGGCGCGGAAGCTGCGCACCATCGAGGCCAGCAAGATGCGGTCGAGCCCCGCCGCGATCACTACCAAGGTGCCCATCAACTGGAAAAGCTCGCCCATCAGCGGCGTCTGGATGGATGAGGAGGGATCGAGCAGGTTGACCAGCGAGAAGCTGAATTGTAGGCCCACGATCTGCCCGGCGAAGATCAGCATCTCGTTGACCAGAGCGAGTGAAAGACCGTAGACGAGGCCCACTGCCAGTTCGCCCAAAAGAGCCGAAACGCCAAGCGCGGGGTGCGCGTTAGGCAGCGCGGCCACCAGTGGAGCCAGCAGAAAGGCCACTGCGCCCACAAACACCGCCTTGGCGCGCACCGGGATGGCCTGCGAGGAGAAGAACGGAGCAAAGGCCACCATGCCGCTCACCCGCACCAGGGCCAGCGTCATCGCGCTCAAAAAGGTGGTCCAGTCCGACATGCCCTAGCTCCCAACCAGCAGATGGTTCCCTAGCCCCTAGTCCCTGTTCCCTGTTCCCTAGTCCCTAGTCCCTTTCATCCGAGATACCGGTGCAGATCGGTAAGCAGCCGGATCGTATACTCCGCCATCCGGCCCAGAAACCAGGGCATGCCCACCAGCAAAATCAAGCACACGGCGGCCAGCCGCGGCACGGTGGAGATGGTCTGGTCCTGCACGCTGGTCAGCGTCTGCACCAGGCTCAGGAAGAAACTCAGAAGCGCAGCCAAAATCAGCACCGGCGCCGAGAGGATCATCGCTTCCTTCATCAGTTGGCGCAGCAGCTCGGAAACCATGTCCGGGGTCATCGTCTATTCCTCAAAAAACTCTCAGAAACTCTTCAATAGCGAGGCGGCCAGCAGGTGCCAGCCGTCCACCATCACAAACAGCAGGATCTTCAAGGGCGTCGAGACCACCACCGGAGGCAGTTGGAACATGCCGATCGAGGTGGTGATCGCGGCCGTAACCATGTCGATCAAGAGAAACGGCAAAAACAGCACGGCGCCGATGGCGAACCCGGCCTTCAGCTCGGACAGAATGTAGGCCGGAACCACCACGCGCATGGGCAGGTCGTCGGGCGAGTTTGGCCGGGGAATCTGGCCGGCCGCGGTGAACAGCGCCAGGTCCTTCTCGCGCGCGTACTTGAGCAGGAAATGCTTCACCGGCTCGACCCCCGCGTCGATCGCCTGCCAGCCCGTAATCTCGCCGGCGCGGTAGGGCTCGACGGCCTTCTGGTCGATTTGGGTGAGGACCGGCGTCATCAGGAACCACGTCATCATCAGCCCCAGCCCCATCAGCGTGGTGTTCGAGGGCGCGGTCTGGGTGCCCAGCGCCTGGCGCAGAAAGTGAAAGACCACCATGAGCCGCACCAACGGCGTCATGGCCATCAGGATCGCGGGCAATAGCGTGATCAGCGTCAGGACCAGCAGAATCGTCCACGGCGTCGAGTCCGACGGATGCAGGCGCGCGTTCAGGTCGGGCAAAAACGGAACCGCCGCCGGAGCCGCCGCCAGAAGGGCTACCATGAAACCCTTCTCTTCGGCTGCGGTCTCGCGGCAGCAGCAGCCTGCGCCGCCCCCCCCAGCGCCAGAAACGCCGGCGAACCCTCCGCCGAAGTCGCCACGAGGAACCGCCGCCCGTCGGCCTCGACCAGCGCCAGCGTCTGCCGCGGCGCCAGCGCAATGCGCTCCAGCAATTCCAGGCGTGCTCGAGGCCGGCGCACATTGCGCACCCTGCTCCACAGCCATCCGGCCCAGCCGCCCACTGCCGGCGAAACCTCGGTTTGCTTTCCCGTACCCACCCGTCTTTTCTCCCCTTCGGTCGTCTGTCGAGCCGCGGCGCTTGTCGAACCGCGGCGCTGGTTGAGCCATGGAGCTGGTTGAGCCATGGAGCTCATGCGCTCACAGCGCACCCTACACCAGCCGCGTAATGCGCGCCGCCATTCCTGTATCGAGTACCTCGAACTCGCTCCACGCCAGTTGCACCTTCCCCGCGGCCAGCGGCAGATCGTCGCCGTTGCTCCACTGCGACTCGATCAATGCGCCGGGGGCCAGCGCCAGCAGGTTGCGCACCCGGAAATTCCGCACTGGAATGGCCACGTCCAACTCCACCGGAATCCGTGTTACCGGGCCTTTGAGTTCCGGAAACTCCTCGTCGTCCTCGAGCGGCAGCTCGGCAACCGCGGGCGACGGCTGAATCGCGGCAGGATTGGCGGCGGCCACCCTCTGCTGCGCCGGCTTGGCGCCATTCGGCGCCGGGACCTGCGGATGCGCAACAGGTGGCGCCGGAAGTGGTTGGACGGAGGCCATGCGCCATGATTCGGTGCAGAAATGTGCCCAGAAACGGGACAAAAGGATTGGAAAAAACTCATTGGTTCGAGCCAAGATCTCCGGCCGGCTCCCCTGTCGCGCCTCCCCTACCGCACGCCGCCTCACTCTGAATCCGCTTCGCTGCTACACTGAAGAAACGTAGAAGATTCGGGGCCGCGGTCTCGAAGCCGCCCTCGGCCGCCCCGCAATTCGAGATCCAGGAAGAGGTCCAGGAAGAGGTTCGGGAAGAGGTCCAGGAAGAGGTTCCAGGAAGAGGTCCAGGAAGAGGCCCGGGAAAATGGCGAACGAAAACGGAAATCGGAGCTTTACGGCAACCGGACTGCGTCTCAAAGTGGGACTGGCCGAGATGCTCAAGGGCGGCGTCATCATGGACGTGATGAGCGTGGAGCAGGCGCGCATCGCCGAAGAGGCCGGCGCCGCTTCGGTGATGGCGCTCGAGCGCGTGCCGGCGATGATCCGCGCCGAGGGCGGCGTGGCCCGCATGGCCAAGCCCGCGCTCATCAAGCAGATCGTCCAGGCAGTCTCCATTCCCGTGATGGCCAAGGCCCGCATCGGCCACTTCGCCGAAGCCCAGATCCTTCAAGAGCTGGGCGTCGACTTCATCGACGAGAGCGAGGTCCTCACCCCCGCCGACGAAGCCCACCACATCGACAAGCACGCCTTCACCACTCCGTTTGTCTGCGGCGCGCGCAACCTCGGCGAAGCCCTGCGCCGCATCGCCGAAGGCGCGGCCATGATCCGCACCAAGGGCGAGGCCGGAACCGGCGACGTGGTCCACGCCGTGCAGCACATGCGCCAGATTACCCGCGAGATGCGCGCCCTCACCGTGCTCACGGCGCAGGAGCTCTACGCCGCGGCCAAAGAGCACCAGGCCCCCTACGAGCTGGTGCGCATGGTCGCCGAGACCGGCAAGCTGCCCGTGCCCAACTTTTCCGCCGGCGGCATCGCCACTCCGGCCGATGCGGCACTGATGATGCAGCTTGGCGCCGAGGCCATCTTCGTCGGGTCAGGGATTTTTATGAAGGAGCGCGCCACGCCGCTCGAAGTCGAGAATTGGACGGACAAGCAAGCCGAAATCGGCCTTTGCGGCAAAGACGACGTCGGCACGCCGCGCAATCCCGAGGAGCGCGAAGAGGCCGTCTCCCGCGCCACGGCCATCGTCGCCGCCACCACCCACTACAACGACCCCAAGATCCTCGCCGAAGTCAGCGAGCAGGTTACGGGCACGATGAAAGGGCTTGCCGCCGCCGCGCTTGAAGAAAAGGAATTGCTGCAAACCCGCGGCTGGTAGGACTGGACGCTATCCCTCCGTTCATGCGGCCTCAATCGCAATTCGTTCATCCTTTATAAAGTGCAGTTGGATGAGCTTGGGCTTCAACGGCGCATCTTCAAAGTGAAGGGTTGTCACTTCCAGTACGTTGTCGCGCAGTTCCCGCCAGGTCTCGGCCTCCGTAAAGATTGCCGGCCCCAGCGCCCGCGCCACATATCCGCCCTCTTCCGCTTCGCGCACCTCGAAGATCAGTTCCATGCAAAGATCATAGCGGAAACGCCGGGCTGAGGGGCGCCGAGTCTTGTTATGGCCGAGATCGGCGAGCAGGTCGCTGGGACGATGAAAGGCTTGGCCGCGGCCGCGATCGAAGAGAAGGAATTGGGAGAAGGAATTGGCACAAACGCGGTGGCGGTAAGCGCCTGCTTCCATTTCAGGGCGGCTCCGCTGAGGGGCCGCGCTGCGGCTTTCGTCTCTTGTTCGCGGCAACTGAAGACTCGACATAGTCACCTGACTAGTGCTATGACTATATGAGCAGAGGCTCACACCGATGACTTGGCCTGTCTACGACGCAAAAGCCCGCTTCAGTCAGTTTCTTGAGACGGCCCTCAAAGACGGTCCGCAAGTAGTCACTCGCCGCGGTGTCGAGACCGCCGTTCTCGTCCCCTTCGACGAATGGAAACGGTTGAAGGCGGAGAAGGAAACTGCCCAGGCGCCATTCATCGATCCGCCATTCATCGATCCGTTGACCGACCCGAATGGCCCGCACGACCTATACATTCCTCCACGCCGGATGTTTCGCCGACGGCCCCCTCCTATGTTCGAAGACTAGGAATGTTCCTGCTCGACACCAACATCGTTTCGGAATTGCGCCGTCCAAGCTGCCACGGCGCTGTGCGCGCCTGGCGGGCGTCAGTGCCGGCACACCGCATTGCAATACCCGCGATTGTAATTGCCGAGTTGCAGGACGGCGCGGAGATTGCGCGCCGCCAGGATCGGATAAAGGCAATCGAGCTGGAGCAGTGGATCGACCGCGTCATGGCGGTATACGCAATCATTCCCATGGACGGGGAAATGTTTCGGGAGTGGTCCCGCTTGATGGCCGGAAAATCGGACCACTTGATGCAGGACGCGATGGTCGCGGCCACCGCACGCCTTCAGCACATGATTGTCGTGACGCGAAACGTAAGGGATTTCGAGCCATTCGAAGTGGAAGTCTACAATCCATTCGCCTACCGGGCCACGGAGAGCGATTGACTATCTTAAACAAACTCAACATCGGCGTCCTCGCCATCCAGGGCGACTACGCCGCCCACTCGGAAGCTCTGGAGGAGTCCGGCGCCATCCCCTCGCTGGTGAAAACCGCCGAAGACCTCTGCCTGGACGGCCAGTCCCTCGATGGCCTGATTCTCCCCGGCGGCGAATCCACCACCATGCTCAAATTTCTGGAACGGCGCCACCTCCTCAAGGCGCTCCAAGAGTTTTGCGGCAAAAAGCCCGTCCTCGGAACCTGCGCCGGAGCGATCCTGCTGGCCCGCGAAGTGCGCAACCCGCCCCAACCGAGCCTCGGCGTGCTCGATGCCGTGGTCGAGCGCAACGCTTACGGCCGCCAGATCGACTCGGCCATCCTCACCGCCGAAACTTCCCTCCCGGGCGGCCCGCTCGAAATGGTCTTTATCCGCGCTCCCCGCATCGCCGCAGTCGGCCCCGAGGTCGAAGTTCTGGCCCTCCGCGACGGCTCTCCCACGCTCGTCCGGCAGGGCGCGGTTATGGCTGCGACCTTCCATCCGGAGCTGACAGCCGACCGCCGCGTTCACCGCTTATTCGTGGAGCTCGTTGCCAGTCGGCGTTCTCCATAATTCGCGCCGCGCCAGGTTTCGGTTCACCGTTTCACATCGTGCGAAAATCTCCTCGATTCAGATGGGGTCCTCTTAAGATTCGGGGTGCATCCAAATGAAAGTGGGAGTAACCTAATCCCACACAGAGTTCCCAATGCCCTCGATCTTCACTCCAGCCCCACCGGAAATCGATCGCAAGTCGCCGGGAATCGGCGGCAAGCCGCCCGTTGATCGCCGGCCCACTGGCGGCGGAGGCGGAGGGGGCGACGACGACTGGAAGCATCCGCAGCGGGGGCCGCGCGAATCGCTCTATCGCACCCGCGCCTTTGTATTCTGTGCGCTGGCCGGGGACATGATGTTCTTCGTCACCCTGGTAGCCATGTTCTATGCGCGCCAGACCAGCACCCGCCTGGACCCTGAGACGCTGCGCCAGGTCGGCGACTGGCATCCCATCCTGCTTCCTCCCATCCTCTTTCTCAATACAGCGGTTCTGCTCCTCAGCACCCTGACCATGGAGATCGCGCGGCGCCATATCTTTCGCGAGATCGACGTAATGGAAGAATGGCTGGGCCTGGGCCAGCCGGCGCTGCGCCGCGCTCTGCCCTGGGTGGGCGCCACCCTGACGCTGGGACTGCTCTTTCTCGCCGGCCAGTGGACGGCCTGGAAGCAGTTGACCGCGGAGGGCTTTGCCTTCGACCGCTGGTCGACGCCCGCCAGCTACTTCTTTTACGTAATCACCGGCCTGCACGCCGTCCACCTGGCGCTCGGCGTCCTGGCGCTCGTGGCCTGCCTGTGCCTGCTCGGCCGCCTCAAGCGCATCGAGCAGCGCCAGATCGCCATCGACGCTACCGCCTGGTTCTGGCACGCCATGGGCCTGGCCTGGGTGGTGCTCTTCGCTGTGCTCTGCCTCGGCCAGTGAATCTCGGCCCGGCTCTGCTTAAACTCCAGCGATTCATTCTCCCGCATACAAGCCTTCCCCGATGGCTCGGGCGGGATTTTCTCGCACCAAGGCCCAGATTGGGCTTATTTACTCGCACTCAGGACCAAAATGCGCTCCTAATTGTCCGCGGTGTGATTTAGATCACCTCGATTCAAGACAACAACTGATACAAATGACTCATTGTCCCGATGAATTGAGCAGCAAGCCCACCAGGGGGTTGGAGAAGGAGCGGCGGTCTTCGCCAAAACCTTCAGTCCAGAGGCCCGAAATATGGCATCGCATCCCCTTTATATTCCTTAAAACTACTGTTTGCACCCTCAAGCCAATGGCCGTATACTGAATTACGACCATTCCGGTCGTATTTTCCTGCTGCCGCCATTCCGGCAGCCCCTCGGAGTGACGCGGGTGAGTGTGCTGAGCGAATTGGCGGTGGGCAAGAACGCTGTCCTGATTGCGCTGGATCTGCCTGAATCCGTACAGAACCATCTCATGCACATGGGTTTCGTGCCCAATATGCAGGTAACCGCGTTGCGCCGCGCCCCGGCCGGCGACCCCACCGTCTACGCCGTCGACGGAATGGAGATCGCCCTGCGCCGTGAGACCGCCTCGGCGATCCGCGTACGGCCTGCGGGAATGGCGGCCGCGCAGCCCGATAGCGCCGAACTTGCCGAGGCTGCCCAATGAGCAGTTGCTGCGAAGCTCCCCCCTTTGAGCCTCCCGTAGCGCGTGCGGGTGACAGCACGCTACGCACCGTTGTCCTCATCGGCCCTCCCAACTCCGGCAAGTCCACGCTCTTCAACCGCCTCACCGGTCTCCGCCAGAAAGTAGCCAACTATCCCGGCGTGACCGTCGAGCAGCGCATGGGCCTGATGGCCGGCGTGGCCCGCAACGACCTCACCGTCATCGATCTGCCCGGCATTTACTCGCTCACGCCCTACTCAGAAGATGCGCGCGTTGCCGTCGACGTGCTCGGCGGCAAAATGCCAGGCACGCCCAAGCCCGACGCGGTGCTGCTGGTTTTGGACTCGCTGCACCTGACCCGGCAACTCATGCTCGCCGCACCCGTCCTCGCCACCGGCCTGCCCACGCTGGTGCTGCTCAACATGTCCGACCTGATGGAGTCGCGCGGAGGCCAGATCGACACGCTCAAGCTGGCGCGCGAACTGGGCGCACCCGTGGCGCAAATCAGCGCCTTTCGCGGAACGGGCCTCGACTCGGTCTCACTCTTTCTGAATCGGCAATCCACAAGCCCTGCCGCCGCTCAGCCACTGACCCTGCCCGTGGTGGGCAACGCCGCCAGCGCCCACACCTGGGCCGCGCAGGTGAGCCGACGCACCGGCTATCGCGCGCCCCTTTCGGCCCAAGGCAGCCGCAAGCTCGACAACCTGCTTCTGCACCGCGTCTGGGGACCGCTGCTCTTTCTGGCCGTCGTCGTGGCTGTCTTCGAGGTCGTGTTCGCCGTTGGCCAGCCGCTCTCCGATGGCTTCGGCAACATTCTCGCCTACCTGGGCGGCCTGGCGCGCCCGCTCCTGCCCGCCGGCTGGATTCAGTCCCTTCTGTTTGACGGCGTCTGGAAGGGCGTCTGCTCCGTGCTCGTCTTCCTGCCGCAGATTCTGCTGCTCTTTCTTTTCATTGGAATTCTTGAAGATTCCGGCTACCTGGCCCGCGCCGCGCTGATCGCCGACCGCGCAATGCGCTCGATCGGCCTCAATGGCAAAGCCTTCATCCCGCTGCTTTCGGCCTATGCGTGCGCGGTTCCGGCCATCATGGCCACGCGCACCATCGAGAACAAGCGCGACCGCCTGGCCACCATCCTCGTGACGCCGTTTATGACCTGCTCGGCGCGGCTGCCGGTGTATCTGCTGCTGATCGCGGCCTTCGTCCCCGGCAAATATTATCTCCACGGACTGATAGGCCTGCAGGCGCTGGTCATGCTGGGATTGTATGTTGCGGGTTTCGTGGCCGCGTTTACGACGGCGCGGCTGCTCAAGAGCTCCATCCTCAAATCCAGCGACACGCCGTTCATCCTGGAGCTGCCGCAGTACCGCATGCCCACGCTGCGCTCGCTTTCGCTGCGCGTCGTCGATCGCACACGTATCTTCGTGCACAACGCCGGCAAAATTATCGTGGGGGTCACCATCGCCTTGTGGGTTCTGGCGCAACTTCCGCTGGTGCATCTGGCCAACGGCGCATACGCTGCGCCCAATCTGGCCACCAGCCTCATCGGCCGCCTCGGCCACTTTATCGAGCCGGCGATCGCGCCGCTTGGCTTCAACTGGAAGATCGGCATCGGCCTGCTCTCAAGCGTGCTGGCGCGCGAAGTGATGGTCAGCACCATGGGCACGCTTTATGGCACGGATCCAACCACCCAGGCCCTGAGCCTGCAAACGGCGTTGCACCACGACCTGACCATCGGCGGCGCGCTGGCGCTGATGATCTTCTTCGCCTTCGCCATGCAGTGCACCTCGACCATCGCCGTGGTGCGCCGCGAAACCAACGGTTGGAAGTGGCCCATCATCCAGTTCCTTTATATGCTGGCGCTGGCGTATGGGGCGGCATTCGCGGTCAACCATCTGGCGATGGCGTTCCTGTAACCGCGCACCTACCATCGAGCACGTCTTTCACAACTACCCACCCGGCCGGAGACCGAGCCCGCTAAAATCGTCTAAGTGACCACCGCCCCCAGATTCACTCTGCGCCAACGCCTCATCCTGGCCATTGTTCCGCGCATTGTCTGGACCCTCCTCTGGATCAACGGCCTCACCTGGCGTTTCGAAGCCATCGCCGAAGATGGCGTAACCCCGCTCCTACACGGCAAAGGCGCCGGACCCGAAATCTTCTGCTTCTGGCACCAATGCGTACTCCCCTGCGCCATCTATTTTCGCCGCACCCACGCCACCATTCTCATCAGCCGCAGCTTCGACGGCGAGCTCATCGCGCGCATCCTCCAACTCTTCGGCTTCCGCGCCGTCCGCGGCTCAAGCTCCCGCGGCGCGCGCGAAGGCATGCTCGGCCTCAAAGAAGTAATCGAGCGCGGCAGCCCCGCGATCTTCACCGCCGACGGCCCTCGCGGTCCCATCTACCAAACCAAAATGGGCCCCATCAAACTAGCGCAAACGACCGGCGCACCCATCGGCGCATTTCATCTCCAACCCGAGCGCGCCTGGACCCTGCGCTCCTGGGATCGCTTCCTTGTGCCGAAGCCCTTCACGCGCATCGTAGTCAGTTGGGCGCAATGGACCCACGTCCCCGCCGATCTCCCCGCCGAAGGCTTCGAGCCTAAACGCGAACAACTAAACGCCGCCATCGAACGCGCCCGCATCAACGCCCTCGCTCACCTCGGAAGGCGTACAAAATGACCGCAAATCATCGCGTGCAAAGCTTCGAAATACGGCTTGAGCTTGCACCATGCGGAAGAACATGTCCGGAGTTGGGAAAAGTGTCAGGGCACGACTTTAGTCGTGCCGAAAGCTCGCCAAAATTGATGTGGGCTTTAGCCCCTGCGGGAATTCGGACCGCCAACCCGCGCGCGCTTCTGTCAACGGAGCCGCGCCCATGATCCTCCGCGTCTCCGACTTCGACTTCGATCTCCCCGAAGAGCTGATCGCGCAAGAGCCCCCCGCCCAACGCGGCGCAAGCCGCATGTTGGTAATGAACCGCGCCACCGGCGTCCTCCACGACACAACCTTCGCCGAATTCCCAGCGCTCCTCAACCCCGGCGACCTCCTGGTCCTCAACGACAGCCGCGTAGTCCCCGCCCGCCTCTACGCCCGCCGCACCCTCCGCCGCGAGCGCGAGAGGCCCACCGGCCGCATCGAAGTCATGCTCACCGAACCTGCCACCGAATCCGGGGAAGAAAACCAATGGCGAGCCTTGGTCCGCCCCGGCCGCAAGGTCGCCATCGGCGAGCGCCTCATCTTTCCAGCTCCCACTGGCGAAACCCTCCTCGAAGCCGAGGTCCTCGAGCGCGGCGAATTTGGCGAGCGCCTCTTGCGCTTCACCCAGGTCGATGATTTTTTCACCGCCCTCGACCGCATCGGCCACATTCCGCTGCCGCCCTACATTCACCGCGACGATGCCCTCGCCGACCGCGACCGCTATCAAACCGTCTTCGCCCGCGAGCGCGGCTCTGTAGCAGCCCCCACGGCCGGCCTCCACTTTACGCCGCAAATTCTCGACTCCATCGCCGCCCGCGGCATAGAAATCGCCAGCATTACCCTCCACGTTGGCTTAGGTACCTTCGCCCCGCTGCGCGTAGACCGCGTAGACGAAGTCCATCTCCACAGCGAGCGCTACACGCTCTCTGCACAAGCAGCGGAGGCCGTCAACGCTGCCGCCCGCAGTGCTCGCCGCATCGTAGCCGTAGGCACAACAGTAGTCCGCACACTAGAATCCTGCGCTCTCGCCGCAGAGGGCAGGGAACTGACGGCTCACTCCGGCTCGACGGAGATTTTCGTTTCGCCGGGCTTTGAATTCCGCCTCGTCAGCGCGCTCCTTACCAACTTCCATCTGCCACAATCCAGTCTGCTGATGCTGGTCAGCGCCTTCGCCAACCGCGAGCGCGTTCTCGCAGCCTATCGCCACGCCGTCGAGCAAAAGTACCGCTTCTTCAGCTACGGCGACTGCATGTTCATAGCGTGACCACGCTCCCCTTCTGAACGGGCAACTGTGAACTACGAACTGTGAACTGCCAACTGTTATCCTCCAATCGATGCCTGAGTCGTCGAAAACTGACCAGTCCAACCCGCCCGTCTTCCTGCTCGACACCATGTCGTTCATCTTCCGCGCTTATCACGCCATGCAGCGCTCGCGGCCGATGTCGACGCGCAATGGCCTGCCGACGGCCGCCATTTACGTTTTTGTGAACATGATCAAGAAGCTGCGGCAGGACTTTGAGCCAAAGTATTTTGCCGCTGTGTTTGATGTGAGCGGAGAGGTTTTTCGCGACGAGCGGGCGCGCACCATGGGGCCGCTG
>JBOGLX010000085.1:0-59886 GCA_050745765.1 Occallatibacter sp.
GGTGAGGTGTGGCGCGCGCGGCGGCAGGCAAACCGGCCGGCGTCTCAAGATACGGCTCCAGGCTCGGTTCCGGACTGGTTTGCGGCTCGGGACTCAACAGTTCCTGTCCTTTGGCGCCGCTTCGCCCCTGCCGAGGGCTCTCCGGCGCGGGGAAATCAGCGGCTCAACTTGTTACGGTAACAGTCTCCCACCGGGTTTTCCGACCTCGATGGAAGAAACTGGGTGCCCCACCCTCGCGGCGTCTTTGTCTTTGCCGCTAGGGTGGGAAGCCGGACTTCAATGTTGGGCAGTTTCCTTTCAGGAATTTAGCCGTCTTCCTAAGGCGAGCGGGCCACGCCAAAGCGTAGCCGTTGTGCCAGCGCCGGAGCACCGGCGCCCTCCACCTTCGAATCGCCGCGCGCCGACGAGCACGCTTCGGCCGGCTTCTACTACGTCACCCTCGCCCGCTTCACCATCGGCGTCGAATTTGCCCGCCCGCCGCTCCCCGCGCCCGCCCATCGTCGATAATTAGAACCAAGGGCCTCCGCCGCGGCGGAGCGCCCTGCGCACGATGATCCTTCTCGACCCAGATTTAGCCGGCTCCGCACGCGGCGCAAACTCCGCGCGGCGGCCCGCAGTTTCCGGTCCCAAATCGCCGCCGCGCAATCTCCGCCTTCCTTCCGCGCGCACCCTCAGCCGTTTCCTCACTGAAGCCCAGGCGGCCGTGCGTCTCCGCGGCCAGATCAGCGTGCTGCTCACCTCCGACGCCGCCATCCGCCGCCTCAACCGCCGCTACCGCGCCATCGACAAGCCCACCGACGTGCTCTCGTTTCCGGCCGGCGCGGTCCCATCCGGCCCGCAGCCCATCGCCGGCGATCTCGCCATCAGCGTCCCCACCGCCCAGCGTCAGGCCATCGAGCAAGGCCACGCGGTGGCCGCCGAAATCAAAATCCTCATCCTCCACGGCCTGCTCCATCTGGCCGGCTACGACCACGAAACCGACAACGGAAAAATGGCCCGCCGCGAACGCCTCTTGCGCACAAGGCTCGGCCTGCCGAGCGGCCTGATCGAGCGCGCCGCGACGCCAAAGCCGCCGGCTCTGAAAGCGCACATCGAGGCGCCTTCCGGGGCCCGCGTCCCGAGAGTGTCGGGGAGAACTCCCGCGTTGCAGGCTCCGGAACAGCTTAATTTGTCGAAGGGTACGGGCTTCAGCCGTGCCTCCAAGGCGTCCAATTCGTTGAAGGGTACGGGCTCCAGCCCGTACAAAAGAGCAGCAAAGTCGACGAGGGCTTTACAGTCTGCGGGAAAACTCGGTCCGAGCCTGGCTTTGTGTCAGGGCACGACTTTAGTCGTGCCGCAAATGCCAAAAAATAAGGGACGGGCTTTAGCCCCTGGGGCGGTTTCGAGATCGGATTCGCCTTCAATTCGCACTTCTTCCGAAACTTGTTTCGCCCCTGAGGGGCTTGCTGCGCGGGACGGCCGCCCGTGAGCCCCCTCGCCCTCGGCGCGGTCATTCTGCTCGCCGCCATCGAAACCCTCGCCGCCTACATCGGCCGCCTCTACTCCGAGTTCGGCAAAATCCTGGCCCGCGAGATGCAGGAGAACCTCGACGCCTGGGAAGAGCGCGTCGAACCGCACCTTGGCCTCGACCGCGATCACGCCGCCCTCTGCGCGGCCGTCGCCCAACAGCTCGCGCTCGCGCTCATGGCTCTTGAATTCGGCGCTGTCCTCTTTGACCGCGCCTTGAACGCCGCCCGTCCCACCTCCGCCGAGATCGCGCAAGCCGTCTTTGGCGTGGTCCTCGTCGTCGTTTTCTGCAATCAACTGCTCCCCTCGCTGCTCTTCGCCCGCACCCGCGGGCAGTGGGCCGCGCGCCTCCTCTGGCCCATTCGCCTCCTGCTCTGGTCGGTCACGCCCATCACCGTCTTCATCCGCTTCTTCCTTTCGCTTGCCCAGCTCGCCGAAGCGCGGGCAGGCCCCGAAGAAGAGCCCGCCGCCGATGTCGAAGCCCTCATCGAAGCCGGCGAAGAAGAAGGCATCCTCGAGCAGAGCGACAGCGACCTGGTCCGCTCCGCCGTCGAATTCGGCGACAAGCTGGTGCGCGAGGTCATGACCCCGCGTCCGGAGATCTTCGCCGTCCCCGAATCCATCACCCTTGAGCAGTTTCTCGAGCAGCTCAAGGTGTTCAACTACTCCCGCGTGCCGGTTTACTCGGGCTCGCTCGACAACATCGCCGGCATCGCCTTCGCGCACGACCTCTTGCAGATCGCCGACGAAGAAGCGCGCACCCGAACCGTGGCCAGCATCGCGCGGCCGGCCATCTTCGCGCCCGAAACCAAGCGCGGCTACGAGCTGCTGCGCGAAATGCAGCGCGAACAACAGCACATGTGCCTGGTGGCGGACGAGTACGGCGGCATCTCCGGCCTCGTCACCATCGAGGACCTGCTCGAAGAGATCGTCGGCAACATCCGCGACGAGCACGAAGAAGAAACTCCCATCGAGGAGCCGCAGCGCGAGTCCGGCGGCGTGTGGCTTGTGCCCGGCGGCTTTCCCGTCGATCAGCTCGGCGATCTCTTCGGCGAACCCGTCGAGCTGGGCGAGGAGTATGAAGCCGCCACGCTCGGCGGCCTGGTCAGCGAGGTTGCCGGCCGCATCCCCCACGCCGGCGAAATCGTCCTGCTCGAGCCCGCCGGCCTGCGCGTAGAAGTCGTAGCTTCAACCGACCGCCGCATCGACCGCCTGCGTGTGTCTCCGCCGGCGGCAAAGGGCGAATCCGCGCGTCCCGAGTGACGCGCCTCCGCGCGCTCTAAAGTAGTTCCACAATTGCTGTACCCAAAACTCCGTGCCCCATCCATGCTGTCATCCTGAGCGAGCATAGCGAGTCGAAGGACCTGCTTCTTGTCATCTGTCGCATGGGTGGGAAGCCACGAAAGTTGGGTACAGCTTCTCTGGAGCCGCCTTAACTTGCCATTGTTTTGAAAGGGCACGCCTTCAGCCGTGTCTGCGCTGAGCCTCTGGCCCGTGAAGTCTCATGAAAATCAGCGCTTCGCCGCGACCCGCCCACGAACCAGGACGGAGGGAGCAGGGACCTTCAGGTCCCTGAAATGGTGGCCGGTCAAGGATACGGCTTGAGCCGCGGGCACTTGTTGTGCTCGGCGATTTCCTCTGCGCGCAGCATGAGGCGTTCGGTTCTGCCCTCGGGAATCATAAACAGATGCTATCAACTGAGCGCGTGCGAATCCGCGATAATGAAAGGCTGGAGCACAGCCCCCCTTTGAAATCCGGATTCGTCGCCATCCTCGGCCGGCCCAACGCCGGCAAAAGCACCCTCCTCAACGCCCTCACCGGCGAAAAGGTGGCTATCGTCACCGCCAAGCCCCAGACCACCCGCAACCGCATCATGGGCGTGGTCGAGGTCCCCGCCCTCAAGGGGAAGAATCCCGCCGCGCAGATTGTCTTCGTCGATACCCCCGGCGTCCACAAACCCGCCTCCCAGCTCGACCGCCGCATGTTGCAGGAGATCCACGAAGCCCTCGAATCGCGCGACGTAGTTCTGGTGCTCGTCGACGCCACGCGGCGAGTAAAACTGGAACCCGCCGAGTCCGAGGCCCCGGAAGCAAAGCCCTCTGCGCCTAAATCCGGAGCAGCCGCCTGGTCCAGCGAAGACGAATTCCTCTTTTCCCTGATCCGCAACCTCGACTGCCCTGTCTTCCTCGTCCTCACCAAAATCGACCTCGTTCAGAAAGACCACCTGCTCCCCATCATCGAAACCCTCACCCGCCGCTTCAACTTCGCCCAGGTCATTCCCGTCAGCGCCCGCAAGCGCGACAACCTCGACCTCCTCGTCCGCAAAATCGTCGCGGCCCTGCCCGCCGGCGAGCGCTATTATCCCAAAGACCAGTACACCGACCAGCCTCTGCGCTTCATGGTCGCCGAGCTGATCCGCGAGAGCATCCTCATCGAAACCGGCGAAGAAGTCCCCTACGCCTCGGCCGTGGTCATCGAGCAGTTCGAAGAGCCCGAACCAATCTCGTCCAAAAGCAAAAGAAAGCCTCTCACCCGCATCGCCGCGGCCATCTACTGCGAGCGCCAGGGCCAGAAGGCCATCCTCATCGGCAAAGGCGGCTCCAAGCTCAAAGACATCGGCTCGGGCGCACGCCGCAAGATCGAATCCCTCCTCGGTACGCGCGTCTATCTCGGGCTGCACGTCATCGTCGAGCCGGGCTGGCGCGAATCCAGAATCTTTATCGAATCCCTCGACTGGCGTAACCAATTGGAGAAGCTCGCCGGCCGGCAGTCCAACGAACAATCCGCGGAAAAGTCCAGCGAAGCCCCGGCCCGCGGAAAAGTCCAGCGAAGCCCCGCCAGATGAATAGCTCCACTCTCCGATAGCGGTTCTCTTAAGGCGGTTCCACAGTTGCTGTACCCAAAGCTCCGTGCCCCATCCATGCGACTCTTTTCTGTCGCATGGGTGGGAGGCCACGACAGGCAGTTCCACGGTCGCTGCACCCAAAGCCCCGTGCCCCATCCATGCGACTCTTTTCTGTCGCATGGGTGGGAAGCCACGACAGGTCGGTACAGCTTCTCTGGAATCGCTGTAGAACTTGTCTAAAAACTTTCCTGAGTAGAGTGGATCGGCTCTCCGGGCTGCGGAAAAACTCGGGCTTTGTGTCAGGGCACGACTTCAGTCGTGCCGTAAGCCCGCAAAATGAACGCGGGCTTTTAGTCCCCGCGGGATGCTCCCCGGTTTTTAGACAGATTCTTAGGCGCGGCGCCCAACGGAACCACCGCATGTGCGCTGCCCGCCGTCCCGCCGTCTACGGTGGTAGCCTTTCCGTTGACGTTTCTGGAGGGTCTCTTGCGCATTTCACCCCGATGCTTCCCCGCCGCCGCTCTCGCACTCGGATTTAGTCTTAATTCGATGGCCCAATCCCACCCATCGGCCAAGCCTGCCCAGGCAAAATCCGCCGTAAGCGCCCCAGCGGAAGAACCAGCCGGCAATCCCCTCGCCAACCCGGAAGCGGTGGTCACGGCCGGCCACGCCCGCTTCACCGTGCTCACCCCTCAGCTCATCCGCATGGAGTGGTCCGCCACCGGCAAATTCGAAGACCATGCCTCGTTAGTCTTTATCAACCGCCGCCTGCCCGTGCCCAAATTCGAAGCCGACAACGAAGTCACCGGCCCCGATAAATCGCTCACTCTCGAAACGGACGCCCTGATCCTCTCCTACAAGCCCACCGGCGACGGCCGCTTCACGCCCGGCAACCTCTCCATCACCCTCAAAAACGTCGACGGCAAAAAAGTCCTCTGGCGCCCCGGCATGCCCAACCCCGAAAACCTCCTCGGCACCACCCGCACCCTCGACGGCGCCTACGGCAGCACCCATTTAAAAGAGCCCATCGGCCAGGGCCTCATCTCGCGCTCCGGCTGGGTCCTGGTCGACGACTCCACCCGCCCGCTCTTCGATTCCGCCGACTTCCGCTTCCTCCACGGCGAAAAAAGCCCCTGGCCCTGGGTCATCGAGCGCCCGGCCAGCGAACAGCCCGGCCAATATCTTGACTGGTACTTCTTCGGCTACGGCCATGACTACCGCCAGGCTCTCGGCGACTACGTCCGCGTAGCTGGCCGCATTCCGCTGCCGCCGCGCTTCGCCTTCGGCATCTGGTGGTCGCGCTACTGGGCTTACAGCGATCAGGAGCTCGACCAGCTCGTCCGCGCCTTCCACCAGGACTCCGCCCCGCTCAACGTCCTCGTCATCGATATGGACTGGCACATCAATCAGGCCCAGCTCCAGGCCCTGGGCGAGGTTGACCAGTCCGGCCAGCGTCTCGGCTGGACCGGCTACACCTGGAACAAGTTCCTCTTTCCCGATCCCGCCGCCTTCCTCAAAAACCTCCACCAACAAGGCCTCAAGGTCACCCTCAACCTCCACCCGGCCTCCGGCATCCAGCCCTGGGAGGCCGCCTATCCCGCCATGGCCCGCGCCATGGGCATCGACCCCGCAACCAAAAAATACGTCCCCTTCGATCCCACCAACAAGCGCTGGGCCACAAACTACTTCGACCTCGTCCTTCACCCCCTTGAAAAACAGGGCATCGACTTCTGGTGGCTTGACTGGCAGCAGCAGCCCATGATGACCAAGCTCCCCGGCGTCAGCAACACCTGGTGGCTCAACTACCTCCACTTCACCGATCAGCAGCGCGAAGGCAAGCGCCCCTTGCTCTTCCACCGCTGGGGCGGGCTCGGCAACCACCGCTACCAGATCGGCTTCTCCGGCGACGTCATCTCCTCCTGGCCCTCGCTCGCCTTCCAGCCCTGGTTCACCTCCACCGCCGCCAACGTCGGCTACGCCTACTGGAGCCACGACATCGGCGGCCACATCCCCGGCGTCGTCAGTCCCGAAATGTTCACGCGCTGGGTCCAGTTCGGCGCCTTCAGCCCCATCCTCCGCACCCACACCACCAAAAACCCCGAGGCCGAGCGCCGCATCTGGGCCTACCCCGAGCCCTATTCCTCCATCCTCCGCTCCACCTTTCAGCTCCGCATGGCCCTCCAGCCCTACATCTACACCGAGGCCCGCCGCACTTATGACACCGGCGTAGCCTTCCTCCATCCCCTCTACTACGACTGGCCTGAAGCAGACGCCGCCTACTTGAGCAAAAACGAGTACATCTTCGGCAGCCAGATGCTCGCCGCCCCCGTCGCCTCGCCGGCCAACCCCGTCACCGGCCTCGCCACGGAAAAAATCTGGCTCCCGCCGGGCCAGTGGATCGAGTGGCCCACCGGCCGGCACTTCACCGGCCCCATCGCCCTCGACCGCAGCTTCTCCATCGACCAGATCCCCATCTATCTCCGTCCCGGCGCCATCGTCCCCATGCAGCCGCCGATGGAATACACCGGCCAAAAGCCAGTCGATCCCCTCATCGTGAACATCTGGCCCCTCGCTTCAGGCACAAGCTCCAGCTACTCCGTCTACGCCGACTCCGGCGTCTCCGTCCTCTACCAGCGCGGCGTCTTCACCCGCACGCCCATCCACGCCGCCCAGACCACCGGAACGAATTCAGACACGCTCACCGTCACCATCGGACCCGTAGAAGGCAGCTTTCCCGGCATGTTAAAAGCCCGCGCCTACGAGCTACGTCTCCCCGCCGACTGGCCGCCCGCTTCCGTCACCGTCAACGGCAAAGCCATCCCCCAATCCCAGCCCGGCAAATCCGGCTGGAGCTACATCGGCAACACCCTCACCACGGTCATTCCCACCCCGCGTTTCAGCACAGCCGAGCGCGTCACCATCGAGGTCCGCCGCTCCCCCGGCTCCATCCCCAGCCGCGCCCAGCTCGACGGCTTCCCCGGCCAAATGACCCTCCTCCACGCCGCCTACGAAGCCATCCAGCAAACCTGGCCCGTAGTCGACGCCCCGCCCGACCCCCTCATCTACGCCATGCAGACCGGCGATCGCCTCGGCTACCACCCCGAGCGCGCCGCCCAAGAGATCGCCCATTTCCACCAGCAGCTGCCCCAGGCGCAAGCCGCCGTAGCCGCCATCGCCCCCACCTTCGAGGAAAAGATGGAAGCCTACGCCAAAGGAATGGCCACCAATCCCAACCGCCCCAAAGACATCCCAGCCGAAGAGCAGCGCCGCACCGATTCCCTCCACCGCGCCCAGCAACTGATGGAAGAGGCAGGCAAATAGCGGCCACCTGTCTCCTCCAACTGAAGATCGCATCAAAAATGCGATGTCATCCTGGATGCGATGTCAGCTTCGAGGCGATGTCATCCTGGAATGGATGTCATCCCGAGCAGCCGACTCGCGGGGCGAGTCACGGTTGAAATGACAATCGGGAGCGGTATTGATCCCATTGATGTTATCGGTTTTGTCATGAGGAGCGAAGCAGGCCGCGCTTTTTGCGGCCTGCGTAGTCGAAGGATCTGCGGTTCGGGGCCGATGGCCCACTCATAGATTTCGACGACAGCCCCAGGCAAAATTGAAGCTGTGCCCCGTTCATCGCGGCTCTATCGCGATGAGCGGGCGGGTGGATGAGCAGTACACTATGGAGCAGCTTCAACCACTGCGCGGCCGGCCTTCGAGGGACCGTCGAAATCGAATCGGATTGGCTGGCAAGCATCCGCGGCCCACTCATCGCCATAAGGCCGCGATGAACGGCACAGGCTCCCATCTCGCCTAATGGCAGAAGCGCGACCGAATCGATCAGCGGCTCACCTGCGGCCTGAGCCTCCCACAAAAGTATGAAAACCGATAATTCTCGAAGTTCCCAGGATCGCCGCGCCGTAGGCGCAGCGCTTGTTAGCCCCGCGCTTCAGCGTGGGGTAGCCGACCCCCGAGAGTCCCGAGTCCCGCAGGGACGCCGCCGCCGTCGGGCGATTTTCGACCGTGTCCCCACTGGCCTGCAACCCACCCAAGTGAATGGAAACCGGTTTCGTTCCCCGGGGAGGGAACCTGGAGTTCCTACATGCTCCCCCGGAGGGGGAACACGAGATTAGCCCAGGACAAGTCCGCCGCCGCGGACGCAGTCCTGGGTAAGGATGCAAATAGAATCATGCGCCCAGGAGGGGCGCCGCGAATCGTTTCGGCGGGTGGTTTTCGCCCGCGCCGCACGAGCCGCAAGAAATCACCTCGGGATTTAGCCCGCGTAAGGGAGCATCGGAGGGAGCAGGCGCCTTCAGGCCCTGACAAATGCCGCAGCGAACGTTGGGCTTTAGCCCCGGAGAAAATATCCGCCCCGCGGCAGGCGGCCCACTCATCGATTTCGACGACCCAAATCAAAATCGAAGCTGTGCCCGTTAATCGCGGCTCTAAGGCCGCGATGATGGCACAGAATCCCATCCCGCCTCACGGCAGAAGGGTGAACAAATCGACGGGCGGGCCACCTGCTTCACTGGTTGCTGGCAGCGTTGATCAACTCCTTCGGATCGAGAGGAGCGAAGGCAGTTCTAATCAGGTCGACGATCGCCTTGAGCTCCGCCCAACACGCCTCATTAGGTTCAAACTGGGACTGATTCGCCACGAAGAGTTTCTCCTCAAACCGCTTCCGGCAGCCGCGTTTATCTAGGATTTCCCCCTGATATCGTCGGAGGACCGGATCGTATCCTTTCCATTGGACGGGAACGTACGACCCATCCGCAGCCTTTATCACGTCGGAGCCCAGATATAGTTCCACGCTCGCCGCAGATCCATTCACATCCATGATCGCCGGTCCTGAGGGCCCCAACGTCGGATAGTTCCTTGCAATCTCAACGTCCGGGTACCGCATGACTCGGATGTTCCTTGGGAGGCGCTGCCCAGAGAGCCGGCTGACGGATAAGGAGCCAGCCGTATCGTTATCGAATAGCGCGAGAATACGATCACGAATTCCTGAACCAGCGAATGAACGGACAATATTTTCCAAGAATGACGCGCCTCCGGGCACATTCCAGCCATCAAAGTCCATGAATGAGACGTAATCAGACAATTCGGGATGAAATAGCCGGAAAACACTCTCCAAATAGAATCGATCGCTGGAGCCCTCGGTAAGAACAATCAAATGCGAAACGACTCGATCTGTAGCGCTCAAATCGTCGAGAGCGTATTCTGAAATCGGATCCGAGATATCGTAATAGCCCCCCTCCACCAGCTCCGAGACGTCTAGGACGGCATCGCCGCTCCCTACGGCCTCTATCACAAACCTCAATTGGAATCTCGGGTCGAGGGACCCAGGGAACCTCATATCGAATCCGCCAATTTCTGGCGGCGGCACAACGCCGACGGGGGGAAGCCGATCAGAATTCATCCACTCAGCATTTCGAAATTTGTCCCTGAGCGCATCGAGCCATTGGTCCGGAGTCGTCCGGGTCAACAACTCAATCTTCGCCCTCTCCCGAGCGATGATCTGAATTGCCGTCTTGTCGTGGCGCTCGGCATGACCCTCCCAAATCGAAATCGACCTTCTGCATTCCTCCAGAGCATCGATTCTCCCAGTCTCAAATGCACCGCGGGCCATTTCAAGAGTGAACCCAAAGAACTCAAGACGGTTCCTGAAGCAGTCAAGAGACGTGACATACCTTACGGCTCTGGCAGGCCCTGACTCGCCTTTTTCACGTAGCTCATCATCCTCATCCGAAGCGGCTAACTCCTCTACATGCCTTTCCCGTTCGTTGAATAGCACCGCGATTTCGGCCGGCACGTCGCCTTTCCACGAATCGAAAGGGACGCCTCCAACAGTTAATATTGCACTCGACCCCATGAAGTAATTCTAAGGTTAGAAGTGCGGAGCAACGGTGGATTTCAGCCACATCATTGTGCGCGGCAGGCGGCCCATCCACGCTTCTTCCTACTGTTCAACCACCATCGTTGGTACCCCATCCATGCGGCCGCTTTTGCCGCATGGGTGGGACTGGCCCACACTCCGCCCAACCCCGTCCCGGACTCCCCACAAACTCACCCGGCGTCCACGGCGCCCATCTACCACGTCCCGAACAGAGAACCGGACAAGCCCTGAAAACGCGCTGCCAGCCAGTTACCTCCGACAGCTCAAAGCGGCTCCATGCCAACCCCACGCACAACCGTGCCGCGCCGGCCCTTCGCCGCAGGGAAAATATTTCCGCGCAGGTTTGCATAGAATTAAGCTCGGTTGGCGCACAATAATGAAGTAGAGGGTTTCAGGCAGGGGGCGGGTGGCCCCGGTCTCGACGCCGCAAAAACCACGCTGAGGGTGCCCCCGGGTCCCTCGCACTTGGGGACCGGGGAGACAGCGGACCTCAACTGGCGGAGAATCCTTCCAGGTTCGCTCCCAACCCCAAGAAGCGAGTCAGCGCAAGAAAGCCTCGCGCAAATTCCATGTGATGTGCACCGGGCAGGAACGTCTTGATAAACTTCGCGGCAATGTTTTGGCGGGAAAAAATTTCCGCGCAGGTTTGCATAGAATTAAGCTCGGTTGGCGCACAATAATGAAGTAGAGGGTTTCAGGCAGGGGCAGCCGGTCAAGAAGCCAGGCGCTGCAGGCAGCAATGGAATCCGCCGCGGCCCGATAAAGGTGCGGACCCCACCCCCCTCCCCCGAAAACCTGCCCCAATTCAGGTGTATAAAAAATGGCAAGTAGCTCATAATAAGCAACTTGAAAAATCTTGCCCGGCGCGAAACGCCGAAAATCGAGTGATCTTTAAGCCTTTTTAAGCCGATTTAAGGCCCCTCGAAAGCCGTTTTAAGCGGAAATAAGGCCGATATAAGGGTAGATAACGACCTGACCGCCGCGATCAATACCGTTCAAGGAACTCCGGCGCCACAAGGTTTTCGAAGAGCGAAGAGTCACTGACGAGCTTACTCAAGCGCTCGCAGCGACGGGTAGAGCTTCCGCCAACGCTCGTAGCCTTCCTTGTATGCAGCCGTCTCCGCGGGGTCAAGCTCAATGCGCTGGGCGACTTCGATGGCCTGCGCGCAGGCTTGGTCGAGATTAGCCCAGTGGTTGGCGGCGACTCCGGCCATGAGCGCGCAACCGAACGCTCCGCCCTCTTCCGCGGTGAGAATTTCAACCGGCTGGCCGTAGATGCCGGCCTGTATCTTGCGCCATAGCGGGCCGCGGGCGCCGCCGCCGCCAAGACGGATGCCGGTGACGGGAATGCCGAGCTCGGCAAAGAGAGTGAACGTGTCCTTGAGGGAGTAGGCGACGCCTTCGAGGACGGCGCGGACGAAGTGCGCGGCGGTGTGGTGCGCACCGATGCCGGCGAAGGCGGCGCGAACTTCGGGGTCGAGGTGGGGAGTGCGCTCGCCGAGAAGATAAGGCGCCCATTCGAGGCCCTCCGAGCAGGCCGGAATCTCCCCTGCCGACACGTTGAGCGCATCGTAAGACTGGCTGGCGAAGAAGGTGTCTTTGAGCCAGCTCAGGCTCAGGCCGGCGCTCTGCGTAACGCCCATAACGTGCCAGAGGCCGGGGACGGCGTGGCAGAAAGTGTGCAGGCGGCCTTTGGGATCCTTTGTGGGCTCGGCGGTGGCGGCGAAGACCACCCCGGAGGTCCCAATGGTCGCCGAGACGGCGCCGGGCTGCAGGATTCCCATGCCCACCGCGCCCGCGCCCTGGTCGCCCGCGCCGGCGGCGACGGGGGTTCCGGCGGCGAGGCCCGTGAGGGCGGCGGATTCGTCGTTGACGCGCGCGCAGACTTCCGGCGACTCAAAGACACGCGGCAGCCACTCCGTGGGAATGCCGGAGGCTTCGGCGACTTCGGCCGACCAGCGGCGATGGGCGACGTCGAGCAGCAGCGTGCCGGAGGCTTCCTGGACGTCGATGGCGAACTCGCCGGTGAGGCGGTAGCGCACATAGTCCTTGGGGCACATTACGTGCCTGATCTTCGCGAAGATCTCCGGCTCGTGGGTTTTGACCCAGAGCAGCTTGGTTAGAGTGAAGTTGGGGAGGGCCGGGTTGCAGGTGAGCTCGATCAGCCGCTCGCGGCCGATCCGCTCGGTGAGCCAATCGCACTCGGGCTGGGTGCGGGTGTCGCACCAGATGAGGGAGGGACGCAGGACCTGGCCGCGCTCGCCGAGCATAACGGCGCCGTGCATCTGGCCGGTGAGGGCGAGAGCGGCAATGGGTTGGCGAGGCTCGACGGTGGCGGCCACCGCGCCCTGGATGGCGTCTTTGGCGGCGCGCCACCAGTCTTCGGGGTCCTGCTCGGCCCAGCCCGGATGCTCGGCGCGGAACGGCGCATGGGTGCTGGAGGCTGTGCCCATCAACTTGCCGGCAGCGTCCACGATCACCGCTCGCGTGCCGCCGGTTCCTACATCGATTCCCAGGAACCACATAAGCGCTCTCCTTGCCGACAAGAAAAACCGCCGGGTGTTAGCTGCCCGGAGAAACCGGATAAATCGGTTTTTCTGCGCGTCCGCAGCATAACAGTTTTTGGGGGTATCCCGCGAAAACCGGGGGAGATTCCATCCTTATTCCCACTCGATGGTGCCGGGCGGCTTGGAAGTGATGTCGTAGACCACGCGGTTGATGCCGCGGACCTCGTTGACGATGCGGTTGGAGATGCGCTTGAGCAGCTCGTATGGAAGCGGAGCCCAGTCGGCGGTCATGCCGTCTTCGGAATGCACGGCGCGCAGTGCGGCGGTGTACGCGTAGGTGCGCTGGTCGCCCATCACGCCCACGCTCATCACCGACAGCAGCACGGCAAAGCTCTGCCAGATGGACGAGTAGAGGCCGGCGGCCTTGATCTCGGAGACCACGATCTCGTCGGCCTCCTGAAGCAGCGCCACGCGCTCCGGCGTGACTTCGCCGAGGATGCGGACGGCGAGGCCGGGACCGGGGAAAGGCTGGCGGCCGAGAATCTCCTCGGGCATCCGCAAGTCGCGGCCGATGCGGCGGACTTCGTCTTTGAACAGATCGCGCAGCGGCTCGATGAGCTTGAGCTTCATGCGCTGGGGCAGGCCGCCGACGTTGTGGTGGCTCTTGATGGTCTGGCTGGGGCCTTTCACGCTGGAGGACTCGATGACGTCGGGATAGAGCGTGCCTTGGACGAGCCAGTCAAGCTTGCCGTTGGGACCGCCGGTTTCTTTGGCGATACGGTCGGCTTCCTCTTCGAATACCGAGATAAATTCCTGGCCGATGCGCTTGCGCTTGATCTCTGGATCGGTGACGCCGGCGAGCCGTTCGAGGAAGCGCGCGCTGGCGTTGACGGCGACGATATTGAGGCCGAGTTTGTCGCGGAGATTCTGCTGCACGCTGTGGAATTCGTTTTTGCGCAGCACGCCGTTGTTGACGAAGATGCAGGTGAGCTGGGGACCGATGGCTTTGTGGACGAGCATGGCGGCCACTGAGGAATCGACGCCGCCCGAAAGGCCGCAGATCACGTGGCCGGCGCCGACCTTCTCGCGGATGGAGGCGACGGTGGATTCGATGAAGTGGGCGGGGGTCCAGTCGCCGCGGGCGCCGCAGATATCGAACAGGAAGTTTTTGAGCAGTTGGGCCCCAAGCGGTGTGTGATGCACTTCGGGATGGAATTGCACGGCCCAGATGCGGCGCTCTTCGTTGGCGATGGCGGCGAGGGCGTTCGAGGTGACGGCGGTGCGGTGAAAACCGGCGGGCAGCTCGAGAGCTTCGTCGCCGTGGCTCATCCATACCTGCAAGGACGGCGGCAGCCCGGCGAACAGCGGCGTGGAAGCGTCTTCGATGGCGACTTCCGCGTGGCCATATTCGCGCCTGGGCGCGGAGAGGACTTTGCCGCCGAGGTGGTGAACGATGAAGTGAAGGCCGTAGCAGATGCCGAGCGTGGGAAGGCCGAGCGCGAGCAGCGCGGGGTCGGCGGCGGGGGCGTCGGCGTCGTAGATGGACGATGGGCCGCCGGAGAGGATGAGGCCGATGGGGTGGTGGGCCTCGATTTCAGCCAGCCGCGCGGTGCAGGGAAGTACGACGGAGAAGACGTTCTGCTCGCGGGTGCGGCGGGCGATCAGCTGTGTGTACTGCGAACCGAAGTCGAGGATTACGACTGTCTGGGTGTCCACGTATTAGTGTGGCAGGGGGCGGGATGGGATGTAAAGGCCGCACGTAGCAAACGCCAATATGCACGATGATTGAGTTTATCCACATGCGCTAACCCAAGTTTCGCCGTCACGGTTTATGTACCTCAATCCGCGCGGCGGCTCCCGGACCCTCCATGCTACCCTGAGCTTTCAAGCCTTTTCACTTGTGCGCGTCCGCTGCCGGAGCGCGCCTTTGGTTCCGGAGGAGATTTCGTTTGCCGTCCAGCCGCTTTCTGGTCGCCGTCTTCGAGTTTATGCTGCTGCTCTTTTCGCTCAGCTTTCACGAGTGCGCCCATGCGTGGATGGCCTCCATGCTCGGCGACCAGACGGCGCGCCTGCAGGGGCGCATTACTCTCAACCCCATGTACCACGCCGACCCCATCGGCACTTTCCTGATTCCCGGCATCATCATCTTCGGCCCCCTGGTCGGATTCAGTCTCTTGAGCGGCTTCCTCATCGGCTGGGCCAAACCGACGCCGGTCATCACCCGCAACTTCCGCAAAATCGTCCGCGACGACAATCTGACCACCCTCGCCGGCCCCGCATCGAACCTGATCCTCGTGTTGCTTGCCTTCATTCTCCTCGCCGTGGTCTGCGTCGTGGTTCCCGAAGGGCGCATGTTGGTGGTCACCACCTTTGAGGGCGGAATGGTCTTCGGTAGGTCGGGCGGCGTCTCCGGTTTCCTGCCCGCCATTGTGCTGCTCGCAGTGCTCTGCATCCTGGTCAACCTGTCGCTCTTCCTCTTCAACCTGCTGCCCATTCCGCCGCTCGACGGCAGCCGCATCCTGCGCAACGTCCTGCCCTACAGAGCCGTCCAGGCCTACGACCGGATTCCCATCTGGATCAGCTACCTGCTCATGATCCTGGTGGGCGGGTCTATATTGATGGCGCTCCTGCGTCCCGCTCTGGGGTTGATTTTCGCCATGCTTCTCCACATCTGACCAGGCTCTGACCAGGCTCTGAACAGGCCACTGTTTTGAAAGGGCACGACTTCAGTCGTGCCGCAAACTCAGCAAAATCAACACGGCTTTAGCCGCTGAGGGATGGTTTTGGAACTCGATCAGGGTTTCCCTGGCCGCGCGCCAACCGCCGTCCCAATACCGCTACAATAGAACGAGCCTTTCGGCAATTTTCTCAGGCGCGGGCGGGCTTTTTCGGCGTCCACGGCCGGATAACAACGCCGAAAAGAAAATCGATATGCCCGAATCCACGACTCCATCGTCCCGCAAACGCGTCCTCAGCGGCATGCGCCCCACCGGCAAGCTGCACCTGGGCAACTACATGGGCGCGCTCGCCAACTGGGTCAAGCTGCAGGACCAGTACGAGTGCTACTTTTTCATCGCCGATCTCCACGCGCTGACCACCGACTACGCCGACACCTCCGCCATCGCGCCTAACACGATGGAAGTGGCGCTGGATTTTCTCGCCGCCGGGCTCGACCCGGCGCGCTGCACCATCTTTGTGCAGAGCCAGGTGAAGCAGCACTACGAGCTGCCGCTGCTGCTGGGGATGATTACGCCGCTGGGCTGGCTGGAGCGCGTGCCCAGCTACAAGGAGATGCAGGAGAATCTCGCCAACAAGGACCTGACGACTTACGGTTTTCTGGGCTATCCGGCGCTAATGGCGTCCGACATTCTGCTTTATCAGACGGATTTCGTTCCCGTGGGCCAGGACCAGCAGGCGCATGTGGAGCTGACGCGCGAGGTGGCGCGGCGCTTCAACCTTTTCTTCCCGCCGGGTGGACGAAGCAGCAGGGATGCTGGTAAAGATCCGGCTCATCCGCCATTCGTTATAGCGTTCTGGGAGGATGCACCCAAAGTTCTGCCCGAGCCGAAGGTGCTGCTGACGCCCTCGCCCAAGCTCCCCGGCACCGACGGCCGCAAAATGTCGAAGAGCTACGGGAACACCATCCTGCTCACCGATCCCGAACCGGTGGTGCGGCAGAAACTGAAGACCATGGTCACCGACCCGGCGCGCATCCGCCGCAGCGATCCCGGCGATCCCGACAAATGCCCCGTGGGCGATCTGCACAAGGTTTTCTCCACGCCGGAAACCCTGGCCAAGGTCTACGAGGGCTGCCGAACGGCGGGCATCGGGTGCATCGAGTGCAAGGGATGGGCCGCAGACGCGCTGATGCAGATTCTGGAGCCGATTCAGGAGCGGCGCGCGAGCTTCAACGAGCCGCAAGTGGAAGAGATTCTGAAAGCGGGCTCGGTGCGCGCTGCAGCCCGCGCCGAGGGGACCATGCAAGAGGTACGGGCCGCGATGAAATTGCCGGCCGCTACGATCAACGGCGAGAAAGCTTCCAATCGCCGGTGAAGAAGCTCCAGAAGAAGCTGAATTGAATCAAGAATCCCCCAACCCGAAGCCGGCCGCCGTTGACCACACGCGCCAGACCGAAACCGCGCCCGAGACTCCCTCTGAGGATGTGGCGGAGGCTATGCCGAACGGCGAGCCGGCGCCGTCCGCCGATTCCACGCCTGCCGAGACTCCCGCTCAGGCGCCGCTCTTTCCGGAACCTGCGGCCGAAGCCAAACCCGCCGTCAAAGCCCCCTTCAAGCCGCGGGCCGACGACGAGCAGTCGCCGTTCTCCGTCATCGTGGCGCAGGTCTACGACGGCCCGCTCGATCTGCTCCTCGACCTGATCCGCAAGCAGGACATCGACATTTACGACATCCCCATCGCCCGCATCACCGCGCAGTTTCTGGCCTACGTAAGCCGCCTGCGCGCCGGCGACATCGACGTAGCCGGCGAGTTCATCTACACGGCCTCGCTGCTGATCCACATCAAGAGCAGGATGCTGTTGCCGCGCACCGCCTCAGGTCCCGGCGACGCCGCCGAAGACCCCCGCCGCGAGCTGGTCGAGCGCCTGCTCGAGCACGAGCGCTTCAAGAACGCCGCGCAGATGCTGAAGCAGAAGCAGATGCTCGAAGCCGCCTCCTGGACCAACCCCGGTCTGCGCGAGTTCCGCAACGACGCCGGCCCCAACTCGGAGTTCGCCTCGGAGATCGCCCCGGAGATCGCCGCCGACACCACCGACCTGGTGCGCGTCTTCCGCGACATTCTGGAGCGAGCCCGCAACCGTCCCGTCATCGACGTGCAGGAAGACTCGGTGACGGTGGGCCAGATGATCCAGTTCCTCGCCCGCCGCCTCGCGCTTGAAGACAAGCCCATCGCGCTCGGCCGCCTGCTCAGCCACACCCGCTCCGAGCGCGCGCTGATCGCCATGTTTCTGGCCCTGCTGGAACTGGTGCGCCTGCAAGCAATTCTCCTCCGCCAGGACCGCCAGTTCAGCGAGATCTTCGTCAAGAAAAACACCGGCTTCGACGCCGCGATGAACGAAGGCCTGGCCAACGCGCGGGACGACTGGCGGTAGACAGGTTCAGGCCGGACGGTCGTCGGCAACGTAAATAAGCCTGCCAGTCTCTCGAACGAACCTGAGCGGAATCTTGGGGTTATTGATGTCCTTGTTGCCGTCATCTGCCCACTTCTTGGTCCATTTAGCGAAGTAGGGTTCAATCTGCGACGGCGTGAGAAGATAGATTTCGACCAGCTCGATCCCGTCATACACCGCGAACACCCAATCTACCTGCCGGTATTTGGCAATGATCTGGGGATTCATGTGGTGATGCGTGGAGAAACTCTGTGTCAGCCGGATATTGACCGACTTGAGCTCGTATTCCCGCCCATTCTCGTCGCGAGCGTCGTTGCCTTCGCGTCCTGCGAGGACGGTCAGCCCGGTGCAGAGCAGGATTTGCAGAATTTTGCCGCCATTGTCCTGAAATATGTCGTCGATTCCGTGTTTCGATGCCAAGCCTTGCAATTCTCGGATGCCTGGCAGCAGTTCCTTTAGTTTGGCGCAGTCCGCGTGCGGCCTCATCGCTCGCCCCGTGCCAGCAGCTCAACCACGTCCGTTTCTAGCGCGACTGCCAGCCGCTCGATCGCGTCGATCGAGATGTTTTTCTCATTCCGCTCGACATTCCCAACATAATTTCGATGAAGTCCCGCTTTGGCAGCGAGTTCTTCCTGGGAAAGACCGCGGGCCAGACGAGCCGCTCGCAGGTTGACTGCGAACCTCGCGCGCGCGGTAATCTTAGGGCTGGCAAGTTTCACTACGTTCCATGCTCAGCTTTGTGCTAACCTGAAATCTACAGTCTATAGACTGTATGAGGTGACGATGCAGGATACCCCCATCTCCGGAAACCCCTCTTATACGACCGAGTTTGGCGCCGCCTATGTCGGAGATTCCATTCGCCTCCTCGCGGATTTGGCGGACAATTCTGTCAGCTTGATCCTCACCAGCCCTCCCTTTGCCTTGCAGCGCCAAAAGGATTACGGGAATCTCGACCAAGCCGAATATGTGGATTGGCTCCTCGATTTCGGCCGGTTGGCCTACCGAAAATTACGCGAGGATGGCAGTTTCGTTCTTGACCTCGGCGGAGCCTATCAAAAAGGAGTTCCGGTTCGCAGCCTGTACCAGTTCAGGGTGCTACTTCGGTTCTGTGACGAGCTTGGCTTTCATCTTGCCCAGGAATTTTTCTGGCACAATCCATCCAAGCTGCCAAGCCCCATCGAGTGGGTAAATAAACGCAAATTGCGGGCTAAAGATACTGTCAATACCCTCTGGTGGTTTTCCCGCACGGAGTGGCCCAAGGCCAGCGCGTCCAACGTTCTCTCCGAGTATGGTCCGCGCATGAAGAAGCTTTTGGAAAATCCGGCCGCGTTCTACACGCCGAAACAGCGACCCTCCGGCCATGACATTGGCCTTGCATTCGCAACCGACAACGGTGGCGCGATCCCCTCTAACCTTCTGCAGATTCCAAACACGGAAAGCAATGGAGCATATCTAGGTGTTTGCAAAGAGATCGGAATCAAGGGGCACCCGGCGCGCTTTCCCGCAAAACTGCCGGAGTTCTTTGTCCGCTTCCTCACCGATCCCGGCGATCTCGTCGTCGACATTTTTGCAGGTTCAAATACGACCGGAATGGTTGCAGAAGCTGAAGGCCGCAGATGGTTGGCTTTCGAACTGAATCGAGAGTACGTTGCCGCCTCCGTGCTGCGGTTCGCGCCCAAGGGTATGACCGTCGGCCGGCTGAAGGAACTCTATGAAGAAATCCTTCAGGGTGGGTCGGTCGATCTTGTGGAAGAGCAGGGTTTTCAGCGGCGCCTGCTTGCGGTTTGAACAACGCTACACCGAAGTCCGGAGCTAACTCCATGCAAAAGCGGGAAGAAAAAGATAGTGTTAAGTTCCTTCCGCTCAAGGCGGAATTGCAGAAGAAGGCCGAGACTGACTCCGAGCCTCGCCAACAGTTGGAAGCTATGGAACAGGTGATGAAGGATTACGGCGAGACTTTGAGGCCCCTCGCCAATTCCTAGCATTTAAGCCCAGCGTCTTCTGGCTTCATTAGTCGCCTTTGAGCCCCTTGCGGACCGCCGAGCCCTGGCGAACGCACACCTCCGTCCACTTCCGCTACCATACTGAGGGTGCCTTACGCAGAATGAGTCTGAAAGCCAAGCTGGAAGCTGTCATCTACGCCGCCGAGGAGCCGGTTACGTTGGCTCAGCTCGCGTTTCTTTTCTCCCACGAAGCCCTCGAATGGAAGGCCGAGCAGGAAGCCGCTGCCGCCGCGCCCGCGGCTGAGCCGCAGCAACTGCTCGACGACGCCTTCAGCTACCTCGAGCTCGGTCCCTCCGCCGAAGCCCTCGCAGCTCCGGAGCCGGAAAACGCCGCAGCCCGCGAGCCGATCCCCGCCGCGCCCGCCGAATCCACAAGCGCCCCAGCCGCGGAGTCTGAAGCTCCATCGAATGCGGACGCTCAGGCCGGCGCGGAATCGGCCAACGAAGCTGATTCGGCGCCCGAACCAAGCCAGCCTGAAACCGGCCCCGCCACCGGCGCGGAAGCCGGCTCCGAGCCGGAAGCCGCCCCTGACCCGGAAGCCGAATCCAGGCGCCAGGCCCGCCAGCGCGACCGCGAAATCCGCGCCGTCCTGCGCCGCCTTCTCGACGAGCTGATTGCCTCCTACGCCGCCGAGGGCCGCGGCATTGAAATTCGCGAGATTGCCGGCGGCTACCGCATGGCCACCAAGCCCGAGTTTCACGACGCCGTCCGCGGGTTCGTCAAGAGCCTCAAGCCGCCGCTCAAGCTCTCGCTGCCCGCCCTGGAAACCCTCGCCGTCGTCGCCTACAAGCAGCCCGTCACCGCGCCCGAGGTCAACGAGATTCGCGGCGTAGACTCGTCCGGCGTCTTCGGCTCGCTCTTGGGCCGCAAACTCATCTCGACCGCCGGCCGCAAGCAGGTCGTGGGCCGGCCCATCCTCTACAAAACCACCCGCGAGTTCCTGCTGCGCTTCGGACTCAAAGACGTCTCCGAGCTGCCTTCCATGGAGGAGTTCGAGAAGATGGCGGCGATGGAGCTCGATGAGCCGGAAGAAGCGAACGGCGAGCTGTCAGCCTCCGAATCTGCCGCCGATGCCGGCCCCGAACTGGATGAAACGGCGTCCGAAGAACGGGCCGGCGAAACGGCCGGCGAACCCGCCGCAAGCACCCAGCCATCCAATCAGGCAGAGCCGCTCTCCGCGGAGGCCGCAACAGCTCAGGACTCAATCACCGGTCAGGATTCCGTTCCCGCCGCCGCACAGGCTGCGGAACAGGCCGCCGGAGAAGCCGCTGAACAGGCCGCCGAACAGGCAGAAACCGAGCAACTTACGCATGACTGACGACCTCCAACCCGAGCCGGCCGATTCCCATCCGGAGCCAAAGCCCAAGGCGCCGCGCAAAGCAAGAACCGCAAAGCCCAGGGCCAAAAGGCTCGCGGGCGATAAACCCAAGGCCGCGGCAGAAAAGGCCGAAAAAGACAAGGCCGAAAAAGTCAAGGCCGAAAAAAACAGGGCTGAAAAAAGCAAGGCTGAAAAAAGCAAGGCCGAAAAGCCCAAAACCGCGCCGAAGAAGCGAAAGCCGAAGGCCGAAGCGGAGTCTGCCGCCGCTTCCGTCCCCGTTCCAGACCCCGCCTCAATCGCTCCCGCTTCAGCCTACGCCCTCATCGAGGACCCCCTCGGCGACACCACCGACGGCGAAGGTCGATTTGCAACCGAAGCGATCCCCGGTTCGGAAGCGGAAGCGGAGATTGCCGCGTTCCGGGCTGAAACCTCCGGCGAAACCGAAGACAACGGCCCTCCGCAGGCCACCGCCAGCGGCGAGTCGGAAGAAGAAGCCGCGGAGGATGAAGAGCCTGAAGAGGAAGAACCTGCCGCGCCGCTCCCGGAGCCGAAGCTCGAGCGCCTGCAAAAGATCCTCTCCCAGGCCGGCATCGCCAGCCGCCGCCGCGCCGAAGAGATGATCGTCGAAGGCCGCGTCGTCGTCAACGGCCAGGTGGTCAACGTCCTCGGCAGCAAAGCCGACCCCGCGCGCGACCACATCCGCGTGGACGGCAAACTGCTGCACGGCGCCAAGCGTCATCGCTACTTTGTGCTCAACAAGCCCAAAGGCTACGTGACCACGGTGAGCGACCCCGAAGGCCGGCCCACGGTCATGGAGTTCTTCTCGAAGCTCAACGAGCGCCTTTACCCGGTTGGCCGCCTCGACTACCAGAGCGAGGGCCTGCTGCTGATGACCAACGACGGCGAGCTGGCCAACGGCCTCACCCGCGCCGCATCCGGCGTCGAAAAGACCTACCTGGTCAAAGTCGCCGGCCAGCCCACGGAAGAGGAGCTCGAAACCCTGCGCGGCGGCGTCGCCATTGAGACAGACAAACCCGGCTCGCCCAAAGTACGCACCGCTCCGGCGCGCGTCCGCCACGTGCGCCACGGCGACAACCCCTGGTACGAAGTCGTACTCATCGAGGGCCGCAACCGCGAGCTGCGCAAGATGTTCTCCGCCGTCGGCCACTTCGTCGAAAAGATTCGCCGCGTGGGCTACGGTCCGCTGATCCTCGACCTCGAGCCGGGCCATTCGCGCGAGCTCGACGCCGAAGAGGTCGCCGCGCTGCGCCTCGCCTCCGAAGGCAAGCTGAAGCCGCGCCGGCCAAAATCCTCGTCCATGCTGCCCAGGGAGGCCGGCCGGCCTGCGGAGCAGCGGCCCGGCCGCCGTTCAGGAGATCGCCATTCAGGAGATCGCCCTTCAGGCAAATCGTTCGACCGTGGCGCGAAGCCCTTTCAGCCGGGGCGCGCGGCGCCGACCAAGTCCGAGTGGAAGCCACGGCGCGAGCCCTTCGGCGGCGTCCAGGCGAACCGCGGCCCCGGACGCTCCGATCGCCCTCCGCAGCAGTCAAAGCCGCGTTTCGAGCGCCCCGCCTACTCAGATCGCCCCCGCCGCGAGCCTGATCAATCGCGCCCACCCCGCGATCGCGGCGAATCCCGCTTTGAGCGCCCGGCTTTCCGCCCGGCTTCATCAGACCGTCCGCGCCGCGAGCCCGGCCAATTCCGCCCGCGCTCGGACCGCGAAGGCTCCCGTTTCGAGCAGCCGCGGCGCATGCCGTTCTCGCCAGGCGGGGAGCGATCGGACTTCGCCAGACCCGAACCGCAAGGAGGGAAGTTCAATAAACGGCCTGACAGTGGCCGGGGTAAGCTGCCGGGCAAATCCTTCGGCGGACCGGCCAAGAGCTGGAGCCCGCGGCCGGACAGCCGCCCATACCGCAGCGAGGGCGCATCGCAGCCATTCCGCGAAAAACCCCGGCGCGAATCCGGCCCCGCGCGCGAGGAACGGCCCACCGGGCGACCGAAACGCAGCTTTGGCTCAAAGCCCGGAGGTTTCCCGCCGAAGAAGTCCAGCGGCTTCTCACGGCCCGCAGGCAAAAAGACTCCCGGCAGCGGCCCGAATCGCGGCCCGTTTCGTTCCGGCGGCAACCGTCCAGGCGGGGGCAAGCGCGGGTGATTCCCCCGGCACTTCCCCATCGGCCAAACTTGCTACTCTGGCTGTGCCCCGCGCATCAATAAAGATATGAACACACAAAAAGCCACATTCGGAGCCGGTTGTTTCTGGGGAGTTGAAGCGGCCTTCGCCGCGATCGACGGCGTCGCCTCCACGGCCGTCGGCTACGAGGGCGGAAAACTCGACAGCCCCACCTACAAGGACGTCTGCACCGACCAGACCGGCCACGCCGAGGTGGTCGAGCTGGACTTCGACCCGCAGCAGGTGAGTTACGGCCAGCTCCTCGACGCCTTCTTCGCGCTTCACGACCCCACCACGCTCAACCGCCAGGGGCCGGACTGGGGCACGCAGTACCGCTCGGCGATCTTCTATCACTCGCCCGAGCAGCAAACCGAAGCCCTCGCCAAGATCGAGCAACTCACCGCCGAAAGCCGTTTCAAGCCCCGGCGCATCGCGACCAAAGTCGAGCCCGCCCAAACCTTCTGGCGCGCCGAGGACTACCACCAGCGCTATCTCGAAAAACGGGGGCAGGCAAGCTGCCACATTTAAAAGCAGGGAGTAGGGAATAGGGAATATGGAATAGGGAATAGAAACCTCGCAGATTTCCCTGACTGCCCTCCCATGACCATTCCGAAAGAAAGGTGCTCGAAATCGGAGGGGAAATCGCCGGACCTCGAAAGCCGGAGCGCGCCGATGGAAACCGTTGAGGCAGCGAGCGGCTGAGCAAAACACAACTTCGCTGTCTGTTGCTTGCTATTCCCTATTCCCTATTCCCTACTCCCTACTCCCTATTCCCTACTCCCTATTCCCTATTCCCTATTCCCTACTCCCTATTCCCTATTCCCTACTCCCTATTCCCTATTCCCTATTCCCTGCTTTTTTCGTCCATCCACAAGCAAACGATCCACCACACCAGCACGGCCACGTAGACGGCGTTGTTGGCGTTAAGAATTCTTCCCTGCAAATCCATCAGGCGATTGAACTCAGCGCGGCTGTGCACTACGGCGTGCACGCCGATGGCCTGGCGAATGCCGAACGTGGTCATTAGCGACAGCGCCGCGGTCGAGAGCCCAATGGCAATGCACTGCGTGTGCGTGCGCCAGCCCGCGTTGAACCGCCAGCCGAGCCACACTACGAGCAGCCCCAGTTCCACCGCTATCACCGCCGCCAGCAGGTCGCCCTTCTGCGCCGCCATCTGCATCAGGCGCAGGTTGGCCGTGGCGGTGCCTGCGGTCAGCGTCTTCCAATCCGGCCAGGGCCCCCAGACAATCGCCACAGCCGCGCCCACGGCCACAACCACTGCCGTAACCAGCCGCCAGCTTCGCCGGCTCGCGCCCTTGAAGGCGCGCCGCGCCACCTCCACCAGCACCAGCAGGTCGAAGATGGCCGACAGATCGGCCAGCGAAAGGTAGATCGAGTTCCACGGGACGGGCGCGAGCCGGTTCGAGAGCAGCCGGTTGACCAAGAGGCGCAGCCCCAGCAAAATAATGCTCGCCGTGAACCAGGGGAAGCGCCGCGCCACCCGCTCCCGGCCGAACAAAACCACCAGCAGGACCAGCACCGCCGCAAAGGTCAGCGTCCACAGAATCTGCGCGGCCGAAAAGCCGTAATGAAAATGCATTCAATTCCTTGCGCGGGCCGCTTCACGATTGCTGCGCACCCCCCTACAGTCTAAATTGCGAGTGAATGGGACGATCGCTCATCGGAGCTTGGCGCTCGTTCAGATCGGCCCGTTCCGGCGAAGCCAGGATGCCCTGGGGCTGTTCACGGAGTGGCTCCGCTGGCTTTGGCGTCGCGGGCAGCCTGCCTTGCGGCCTTCTCCCGGTGTTTGCGGATGTAATGCGCGGCGATGTCGGGGTAGAACTCGCGCAGCGACGAGAAGGCCACATCGCGCATGACCGAGTAGCCGAATTTTTCGACGAGAACGCCGAAGCCCTCGCTGCTGGTGGGGTAATAATAGGTCGAAATGTACTGCGTGAGGACCTTGCCGCCGAGACCGGCGATATTGGGGGTGTTTCTTCCGTTATAGGTGCGGGCGACGGCCTCGCGGCTGATGACGTAGAGCGCGCGCACGAAGATGGGGTGGCCGGAACCGAGTGGATAGTAACGGGTGTCCTCGTGAAGAAGGCTGGCCAGCAACCCGGCCGAGAGATACGTGTTGTCGGTCTTATCGAGGAAGCCGCGCCAGGTGTAGGCATAAAAGCCGCCGGCGCCTTTGCCGAGCGCGGGATGCTCGTTGATGCCCTCGGAGGTGAGGGAGGTAAGACCGAGAAAGATGAAGCTGGAGTAGTCCAAGGCTTGATGGCTGGCGACCTCGAAGTTGTACTTCCAGCCCGGCCGGTGGGTGGCGGCGCCTGCGGAGACGGTGCGGAAGTTGGGCATGAAGCCGAGGATGCGATGGGGCTGGTAGCGGTCGAGGGGAATGGGTTTGCCGTTGGCGTCGACGGGACCCTTGGACTGCGGTTTGGGAGGCTGGGGTTTGGGAGGCTGGCCGTTCTTGGTGTTCGCGGTGGACTGCGCGGAGGCGGCGGGATCGAAGCTGAAGGCTTCGGCGGTGGTTCCCGATGAAGATAAGAAGTCACCCGCGCAGGCCGGCGTCACAATCTCGGCCAAGAAGGAAGGCGAGGGCAGCGGGGCAACGGCCTGGCTTACCGGCTGCGCGCCGCCATACGTAGCGGCCAGAGACAGAACGAGCAAAAGAAAGCTGTGCTTCAGGTATGCCATTCAGGGGAGATGCCGATCGAAGCCAAAACGCAATCCCTGGGAGAGATCGAGACCCAGCAGCGCACTCCGATTATAGGTCGGAATCGGGAGAAATGTTGGTAGTGGGTCAGTTTGACTGAGGTTTGAAGGGTACGGGCTTTACAGGCTGCGGAAAAGCTCGTGGCTTTGGAAGGGGCACGACTTTAGTCGTGCCATAAGTGGAGCAAAATCAATGACGGCTTTAGCCGCTGAGGGACGTTTCGAGAATTTCGCCTCGAATTGAGAGTTTTTCCGCAACCTGTTTAGCCCGTACATAAACTGCCGAAAAACCCACTGGGCTTCAGCCCCTGAAGGACGGCTGTTTTCAAACTGACCCAGTAGCAAATGGTTCGCCAGCGCCAACAAAGAACATCCATAGGTTGCCCTCAAGGCAATGGTCAGGAGCCCTCCTGCCATAATCGCAATATGCTGGTCTTAGCATCCGCCTCGCCGCGACGCCGCGAACTTCTCACCCAGGCCGGCTACTCGTTCACGGTTCGCCCCGCGCACATCTCCGAGGACCCGCTTGCCGGCGAAGACCCCATCGCCTACGTGGTCCGCCTGGCCCGCGAAAAGGCCCAGGCCGTCTACACCCAACTCACCGCTGCGGATTATGGACAGAGTGCGGACCCGCTTGCCGTTTTAGGCGCCGACACCACGGTCACCCTTGACGGCCACATCCTCGCCAAGCCCGAAGGCTTGGCCGATGCAGCCCGTATGTTGCGCCTGCTCTCCGGCCGCACCCATCGCGTCGTCACCGGCGTCGCTCTCGTCACGGCCCAGGCCGTTGAAGCCGCGGCCGAAGTAACCGCCGTACGTTTTCTCACTCTTTCTGAAGAGGAGATCGCGGCCTACGTAGCCACCGGCGAGCCCATGGACAAGGCCGGCGCCTACGCCATCCAGGGCCGCGCCGCCCGCTGGATTCCCCACATCGAGGGCTGCTACTTCAACGTCGTCGGGCTGCCGCTGGCGCTCGTAGCCACGCTGCTCGAGGCGCGGAAGCGTCTGTAATGGGGTGATTGCAAAAAAATCTCGCGACGGTTTTAGCAGAGGAGGAAGGCTGGCCAAATATATTTGAGATTTTGCCGAGGACACGCGCTGGCGGATGGGGCTTTGTGTCAGGGCACGACTTCAGTCGTGCCGAAGAACTCCTCAAGAAAATGTGGGCTTTACAGGCTGCGGAAAAACTCCTGGCTTTGAAAGGGCACGACTTTAGTCGTGCCGTAAATGGAGCAAAATCAACGCTGGCTTTAGCCGCTGAGGGACGTTCTTCGGGAATTTCGCCCCGAATTGAGAGTTTTTCCGCATCCTCTTTAGCCCTGCGCCGGAGCCTGCGATTGCAACCAGGTCCAACGGTAAAACGCGACGTCGGTTCGCAATTCCAATTCGTCGCACTCGTTTTGTTCAAAATGAATCAGTTAAGAATCTTGGAGCTCACGCCGCCAGCCTTGCCGCAATCGCCTGCAAATGGTGTGCATTGGCGCTTTTGACCGGGTGTTATACTCGACGCCTCTGGGAATAGCACGAAAATTCAGCTAGGTCCCTGACAACTTGACTTTGTGCCAAATTGGGTGCCCCCGGTCTCGATTTTGAGACCGGGGAACCACGAAACTGAAGGAGCGAATTCATGTCGTCAGAGACCTGGAGCAGCTCCAGGGATGCGCTACCCAACGGCCGTGTCGTCTCGCCCATGCGACGAAAAAGGCCGCATGGATGGGACACGGGGCCTTGGGTACAGCCTCCTTGGAACCGCTTTAAAGGAATCGAATCATGAGCCGTGTTTTCGACTTGGTTGCCGTGCGTGTGTTTCTTCTCGCCGGCATTGCCGGACTGCTTCCCGCGTTGGCGCAATCGCAAAGCGCAGGTCCTCTTCCGGCGCCGGCGCTCTTCAGCCAGATGAAGTGGCGCTCCGTCGGCCCCTACATCGGCGGCCGCGTGATCGCCGTCACCGGCGTGCCCGGCAACGACAATCTGTTTTACGCCGGGACGGTGGGCGGCGGCGTGTGGAAGAGTACCGACGACGGCATCAAGTGGGAGAACATCACCGACGGCAAACTGCCCGGCGTCAGCGCCAGCATCGGCGCCATCGCCGTGGCCCCCTCCGATCCCTCCACGATCTACGCCGGCACCGGCGAAGACGACATCCGCAACGACATGATTCCCGGCGACGGCATTTATAAGTCCACCGACGCGGGCAAGACCTGGCAGTACGCCGGCTTGCGCGAGACGCGCACCGTCAGCGAAATCCTGGTCAGCCCCAGCGATCCGAATGTAGTCTATGCGTCCACCATGGGCCACGTCTTTGTTCCCGGCCCCGAGCGCGGCGTCTTCAAATCCACCGACGGCGGCAAGACCTGGAAGAAGATCCTGTTTGTGGACGACAGGACAGGGGCCATCGACCTGGTGATGGACCCCAGTCATCCGGACGTGCTTTACGCCGCGATGTGGCAGGCGCAGCGCATGCCCTGGGGGCTGATCAGCGGCGGACCTGGCAGCGGCCTCTACAAAACCACCGACGGCGGCGAGCACTGGACCAACATCACACAAAATCCCGGCCTGCCCACAGGCGTTCTCGGCCGCATCGGCATCACCCTCACGGCCGCACATCCCGGCACTCTCTACGCCATCTTCCAGGCCAAAGACGGCGGCGTCTTCCGGTCCGACGACGCCGGAGCCACGTGGAAGCTGGTCAACAACGACATGGAACTGCGTCAGCGCGCCTTCTATTACATGGAGATTTACGCCGACCCCAAAGATCCCAACACCGTTTACGTGCCGCAGGTGGCGGCCTGCTGGGTTTCCCGCGACGGCGGCAAGACCTTCACCAAGCTGCACACCCCGCACGGCGACAATCACGTGGTGTGGATCGATCCCGGCGATACTAAGATCCTGCTCGAGGGCAACGACGGCGGCGCCACCGTCTCCACCGACGGCGGCAAGACCTGGAGCGATGACCACAACCAGCCCACCGGCCAGTTCTACCACGTCAATCTCGACGACCAGTTCCCGTTCCACATCTACGGCGCGCAGCAGGACGAGGGCTCCTTCGAAGGCCCAAGCGCTGCGGTCGGCGGCTCCATTTCGCTGGCCGATTGGAAAACCGTCGCCTACGGTGAGAGCACCTTCAGCGTGCCCCAGCCCGGCGATCCGGATATGACCTTCGGCAGCGGCTACTACAGCATCTTCGTCCGCTACAATCTGCTCACCGGCCAGTACGAAAGCGTCAGCCCGTGGCCGTTTTATCGAAGCGGCGCGTCGTCCGCGGAGCTCAAAGACCGCTTCGGCTGGACGCATCCGATTCTGTTTTCTCCGGCCAATCCCAAAGAGCTGCTCATTTCCTCGCAATATGTCTTCAAGAGCGGCGACTACGGCACCACCTGGACGCAAATCTCGCCCGATCTCACGCGCAACCAGGCGAGCACGGAAATCCCGAGCGGCGGACCGATCGACGTGGATGCCTCCGGCGCCGAGATTTATCCCGAGGTCTCGTCGCTGGCGGTTTCGCCGCTCGACGGAAATCTTCTCTGGGCGGGCTCCGACGACGGCCTGGTGCATGTCACAACCGACGGCGGCCAAACCTGGCAACTGGTCACTCCGCCGGGCTTGCCCGACTGCGAGATCAGCTCCATTGAGCCCTCGCACGCCGAGCGCGATACCGCCTATCTCACCGCATGGCGCTACATGTGGGACGATTACCGCCCCTACGTCTACAAGACCACCGACCTCGGCAAACACTGGACCGAAATCGCGACCGGCCTGCCCGACGGCCAGTTTGCCTTCGACATCCGCCAGGACCCCAACGACCCCAAATTGCTCTTCCTCGGCGCTTTCAGCACCGTCTACGTCAGCCTGGACGGCGGCGCGCACTGGCAGCCGCTCAAGCTCAATCTGCCCACCGCCGAAGTCCGCGACATCGCCATCGACACCCGCCAGGGCGACGTGGTCATCGCTACGCACGGGCGCTCGTTCTGGGTGCTCGACAATCTCAGCCTGCTCGAGCAGCTCACCAAGGATCCCGGCGTTTCAGCCGGCGGCAGTTTCCTCTTCGCTCCCGAGAAAGCCTGGCTGTCGCACGTTTACGGCGCCGAGGCAAGGCCCATACCAAGCACCGGGACCAACCCGCCCTTCGGCGCAACGGTCTTCTTCCATATTCCCGCCGATTACGACGGCAAGACTCCGGCCACGCTCAAATTCCTGGATGCGCAGGGCAAGCCGATCGCGAGTTACGCCCTGCACCTTGAGACCGAAAAGGAAAAAGCCGAGAAAGCCTCGATAGCCCAGGGAAAACAGGCCCCCGACCACAGCGAAGAGAGCGACGTCCAGCAGTTGCAGGAAGCCGAAGCGAAGCTGACGGCGATTAACCCAGGGATGAACAGCTTCCAGTGGGACCTGCGCTATCCCCACGCGGTCGAGATCGCGGGCTACTTCAAGCCCCTGGCCGCGGGCGGGCTTGAGAATACAGTCGACGGTCCGCTGGTCGTGCCCGGCACGTACAAAGTCGAGCTCGATTACGGCGGCCACACAACGCAGCAGAGCTTCGTTGTCGCTCTCGATCCGCGGCTCCACATCACCCAGCAGGACCTCCTCGCGCAACAGGCCCTCGAAATGCAGATTTACGACGATCTGAACACGCTGGATACGGATGTGAACAACGCCATGGCCGCCCGCGGCGAGCTACAAACGGCCGTAGCCGATCGCACCGTGAGCGAGGCACAGGCTGCTGGCGCCCTTGACGCTCTCAACACCGAAATCGCCGCCGCCGCTCAGTTGGACATCCATTCCAGCGAAGGCGAGCTGCTCCATCAGGTCAGGCTGCGCGGCTATCTCGCCTACATTGCCGCCGACATAGCCTGGGGCTACTCGCGGCCCACGGCAGCCCAGTACGCGGTCTTCCGCGACGTCCACGCACAGACCGCGGAAGCCGAGCAAAAGCTCAAGTCAGGCATCGCCGAAGCTGAGAAACTAACCGCGAGCGCCGCCGGGCCGCAGTGACCGCCAGCCTGCGCGTTCCTTGAGGCGCGGCGGGAGGCTTCAGGCGCGGCGCGGGGATTCAGGCGCATCTACCCGCCCAAAGGCAGCGCGATTGCCCTGCCCAAGCCCCTCGCCGCGTTCCTCCCGGGCGCCGCATTCCGCGTGTCGCGTCTCTTCCCATGGCGCCGCGGCCGCAACATAAAACCGGAAATTAAAGTTCACTCGCCGCCTATTCCGCGCTAGAATGATCGCATTTCGAATAAAAGGGCCAATCATGCGGATTTCTGTCTGTTTGTGCAGCACTGTCCTCCTCCTGTCCTCGGTCGCACCTCTCCTGGCCAACGCGCAGTTCCAGGCGCCCGACCCCGCCGAGCTCAAGATGACCGCCGACCCCAAAGCTCCGGGCGCCGACGCCGTCTACCTCGAATACAAAGAAGTGGACAACGATCCTCAGCATTTTCAGAGCATCTACGCGCGCATCAAGGTGCTCACCGACAAAGGCAAGGATCTGGCCACCGTCGATCTCCCCTATCTCAAGGGCGACTTCAAAATCGACAACATCGAGGGCCGCACCATCCATCCCGACGGAACCATCGTTCCCTTCGAGGGCAAGCCCGAAGACCTGATGACCTCGAAGACCTCCGGCCAGGAGATTGGCCGCAAAGTCTTCACCCTGCCCAGCGTCGAAGCCGGCAGCGTCATCGAATACAGCTACACGATCGGCTACGACGACAACCAATTTTCCTCGCCGTTCTGGGACATTCAGAAAAAGTACTTCGTCCATAAGGCGCACTACGAGTTCACGCCCTTCCCGGCATTCTTCCCCCATGCCACCAACCAGATGGCCAGCAGCGAATACCTCACCGACTCGAAAGGAAGAACGGTCAACACCCTCATCTGGTGGAAGAACCTGCCCGCCGGCACGGACATCAAGACCGATATTGCCGGCCGCTACATGGTCGACATCACCGACGTCCCTCCCATCCCCGACGAAGACTGGATGCCGCCCATCGACAGCGTTCTTTACAAGGTCTTCTTCTATTACGAGAGCGCCCGCAACGCTTCCGAGTTCTGGGTTCAGGCCGCCAAGGATTGGTCTAAAGAGGTGGACCACTTCGCCGAACCTTCCAAGAAGATTCAGCAGGCCGTGGCCGGCATCGTCGCCTCCGGCGACAGCGATCAGGTCAAGGCGCAGAAGCTTTACAGCGCCGTCGAGGCCCTCGACAACACCGATTATTCGCGCGCAAAAACCACGTCCGAGATGAAGCAACTCAAGCTGAAGGCGGCCAAGCGCGCCGATGACACCTGGAACCAGAAGAGCGGTTCGAGCGACGACATCGCGCTGCTTTATCTGGCCATGCTGCGCGCCGCGGGCATCAAGGCCTACGCGGCCAAAGTCGCCGATCGCGAATACCGCTTCTTCGACCCCAGTTATATGAACTTCGACCAGCTCGACGACACCCTGGTCATCGCCGACCTTGGAGGCAAGGAGATGTATCTCGATCCCGGCGAAAAGATGTGCCCCTTCGGGACCCTGAACTGGAGGCATTCCGACTCCGGCGGCATCCGCGAGAGCGCGCAGGGCGCGGAGATCGCCCTCACTCCGGCGCAGACCTACACCGAAAACATGACCGAGCGTGTCGGCGACATTACGCTCGACAGCCAGGGCGGCGTTACCGGCCAGATCCGCATCGTCATGGCCGGCCAGGCGGCCCTGCGCTGGCGCCAAATCGCCCTCGAAAACGACAACGACGAGGTCAAAAAGCAGTTCGACCGCGAACTGGCTGCCGTGGTTCCCCAAGGCGTCGAGGCGCACGTCGATCACTTCCTCGGCATGAACGATTCCGGCGTGGACCTGATGGCCGTCGTCAACCTGAAGGGCGCGCTGGGCGCCGCGATGCCAAAGCGCCTACTCATTCCCGGCTTCTTTTTTGAGACACGCGGAAACGTGCCCTTCGTAAAGGAGCAGACACGCCTCGAAGGGGTCGATATGCACTACGCCGAAACCGGCGTCGACGAAATCACCTATCGCCTGCCCCAGGGCGCAACCGTGGAGGGCGCGCCGCAGAACACCACCGACCTATGGAAGAGCCACGCGATTTATGTCACAAAGACGGCGGCGGGCGCCGGTCAAGTCACCGTTACGCGCACGGTCGAGCGCGCATTCACATTCGCAAAGGCCGCTGATTACCAGGACCTGCGCGGCTTTTATCAGAAGGTAGCCGCCGCCGACCAGCAGGATCTGGTGATCGGCGAGGCTGCCGCGGGGAAGGGCAACTGATGCCGGGGCGAGCGGGTTTTCTTTCCATGCCGCGGAAAAAAGTGTGCCGGGTGCCCCATCCATTTCGCCGTGTGCCCCATCCATTTCGCGCCTTTTGCGAAATGGGTGGGATAAACCCAAAGCCCCAGCCCGTCGATCTTCTCCGATATGGGTGCCCCACCCTCGCCGCGTCTTTGTCCTTGCGGCTAGGGTGGGTTTGGCTGATGCTGACGCCGCGACGAAATTCCTTACGTGAGCGGCATTGGGGCCGGCCCACACTTCCGATTGGATCCCTTTCCGTTGCCGTCTGCTCTGTAGCCGCCTTGCTCTTCACCGCAACCGCTGCGGCCAGGGAAAAGCCCGCCCCGCAATGGGCTCTGGACGCGGCAAAGATTTCCACCCCCGCCTCCGCCAAAGACACCCCCGCCGTGCTCCTCGAGGACGAGTACGTAATCACCGTCGACGATCAGAACCATGCGGTCGAGCGCGAACACCTCGCCATGCGCATTCTCGCGCCCGAGGGCCGCGGCTACGGCCATTGCGTGGCCGAGTACGACACCGACGAAAAGCTGCACTACTTGCGCTCCTGGACCATCGAGCCCGACGGCCGCCAGTTCCAGGCCATGAATACCGACTTCAAAGACGTGGGAGACGGCGCCGATGTGGACATGCAGTCCACGGAGAAGTTCCGCGTCGTCAATCCGCCGGGGGACGATCCCGGCGCCGTGGTGGCTTGCGAAATCGAAACCGAGCTGCGCCCTTACATAAGCTCGGAAGAGTGGCAGATCCAACTGCCCATCCCCGTCGTCGATGAATCCTTCGAACTCGATCTGCCTCCCGGCGGCCACTATGCAGATTCGTGGAGCCGCTACACTCCCGTCAAGCCCGTCGAGACCGGCCCAGGCCAGCTTCGCTGGGACATCAAGGACGTGCCGGCCCTCGATCTTGAAAACCTCTACGCCACGCCGCCCTGGGAGGCGCTGGCCGCGCGCGTGTCCATCAAATGGGGTCCCTCGGCCGTCAACGGCACGGCCAACCAGTGGCGCGAGATCGGTGAATGGATGGACCAGCTTGAAGCCCACCGCGCCGATCCCACCCCCGAGATTGCCGCCGAGGCCCGGCAGTTGACCGCGGGCGCGCCCGATCTCTACGGCAAACTAAGTAGGATCACTGAATACATCCAGAACAACATCCGCTATTTCATCGTCATTCGCGGCATCGGCGGCTTTCAGGCGCACTACGCCTCCGACATCTATCGCAACCGCTACGGAGATTGCAAGGACAAGACCACGCTGCTCATCTCCATGCTCCAGGCCATCGGCATTCGGGCTTATTACCTGCACGTGGACAGCGAACGCGGCGTCATCGACCCGGCCGAGCCCTCGGTGGTTGGCGACCACATGATCGCGGCCATCGAGCTGCCCCCCGGCACAAACGACCCTCGCCTCATGGCGCGCGTCACCACCGCCGGCGGCAAAGACCTGCTCATCTTCGACCCCACCGACGAAGAAACTCCGGTGGGGCTCATCCGCGCCCAGTTGCAGGGTGCGTGGGGCAACCTCGCCGACGGCGACTCGAGCCAGGCCATCCAGTTGCCGGTGCTCGAGCCCAAATCCGCCGGCCTTGACCGCAAAGGCTCCTTTGTCCTTGCCGCCGACGGCTCACTCACCGGCGACATCGCCACAACCTACACCGGCGGCGACGCCGCCGGCCAGCGCGGGGCACTCAAAGAAGAGGACGCCAAAGACGTGCGCGAGCGCGTGGAAAGAAACCTGGGCGCAACGCTGCCCGGCCTTACTCTCACCGCCTTCGGGTATCGCGGGCAGCAGAGCATCGACAAGCCGCTGGCGCTCGAAGTACACCTGAGCGTGGCCGCCTATGCCCACTCGGCCGGTACGCTGCTGCTGGTGCGCCCGCGGGTCATGGGCAGCGATGTGCGCAGCGTCCCGGATCTAATGGACGGCAAGCCCCGCAACTACCCCATCGAAATCGGCCATCCCGGCAGTTGGCGCGACAGCTTCGACATTGCGCTGCCGCCGGGCTACACCGTCGACGAGACCCCGGACCCCGTCGATCTCGACGTAAAATTCGCCGCCTATCGCGCCTCCAGCACGGTCAAGGGCAACGTGCTTCACTACGAGCGCGAGTATGTGGTTCGCCAGCTGGCGATTCCCGCCTCCGAAACCGCCGATTTCCGCAAGCTCGAAGACGCCATCCTCCAAGATGAAAAAAGCATGGCCGTGCTCAAGAAGCAATAATCCGATGGACACGAACCTGAGCGAAGGACAGTAGCGGCCTGCCGCGGAGCCCCGGCTTTGAACGGGCGTCGATCTAGTCATTTTCAGCGATAGTGTAAGGATCTCCGTGCCCCATCCATGCGACTCTTTTCGCATGGGTGGGATGGCACGATACTCGCATTACACGAACGGTGAAAACGCTCTAAAGCAGCTCTCCTTATGGCGTAGAGTCAAAAAACTGAACATGCGGCACGACGAAAGCAATTCCAGAGTAGGTGTATCCGGAAGACACCGGCAAAATTTCCCCCGCTCGCCTTGCATATAATTTTGCACCTTTGGCGCACAATTCTTAAGTAGAGGGTTCCGCGCATGGCGCGGCCGGCCAGAGTCTGGACAGCAGGCGAAGGAGAAAGCGCCGCGATCCGGAAAAATCCTCGCTTCCGCACCCTCCCTGAAATAGGTAGGGGGGGTGGGGGGGTGCAAAAAAAGCCCCATTTTCAGTGCATGACTCGATGCAAGTCTCATGCAATGAATGGCTTGCAAAATTCAATAGGTTATCAACTAGTAAACAATAAATCCGTTTTTAAGCCATTTTAGCCCCATTTAAGGCTGTTAACGGCTGCCGTTTTGAAGGCCGTTTGAAGGCCGTTCCACGGCCAGCGCCCGAACGAAACTAAAGAGGACACAGGAACCCCGCTTTCGCTCTGAATGCTTCGGCTTCTTATGCAAGATGAAAACCTTCTGGGCAAAAATGCGATTTTTGGGGAGAGCCAAGATTCGAAACTCACCGGATTTGTCTCATCCCGGCCGTTAAAGACGCATGGGCGAAAAGGCAACTTACGGATTGCCGGCCATCCTCGAAGAAGCGGCAGCGGCCATCCTTCCGGACGAGCAAATACAAGAAAAAGGGAGCACCTTCCTCGCTTCAAATGGCTGCTTGACTTCGCGTGAGAAAACGGTAGAGAGGCCGTCGATTCTTGCTGCAAAGTTCAAGAATGCTGGGATATAATTCTGGCTCGCGGTTTAAAATTCGCTCGTAATTCGGAGGCTGTATGGGTGAAAGTTGGCATGTATCCGGACATTACCTCGAATCTTGCAACTGCAAGCCGGCTTGTCCTTGCATATTCCTGAGTCCGCCTACGGAGGGTGTATGCGGGGTCGTGGTCGGCTGGCATATCGACTCCGGCAAGTTTGGCGGCGTCGACCTTGCCGAGTTGAATGTTGCCCTTGCTGTCGATTCACCCGGCGTAATGCATGAGGTGCCATGGAAAGCCGCGCTGTATCTGGATGTGCGCGCCAGCGAAGAACAAAAGAACGGACTGATGACGATCTTCTCGGGCCAGGGCGGCGGACATCCGGCGCGTCTGGCCGGGCATATCGGCGAGGTGCTGGGAGTAGCGAGTGTGCCGATTGACTTCGAACGGGAGGGCAAGCACGCGCGCCTGAAGGTCGGCGAAGTTGCGGAAGTCGATATCGAAACGATGACGGGCGCGGGGGGCGCGGAAATCGCAATCAGCGGACACCCACTGTGCATTGCGCCCGGATTTCCGGCGGTGCTGGCGAAATCGAAGTCGTTGCGGTACGAGGACCACGGCTACAAATGGATCCTGTCGGACCGCAACGGATTGCATTCGCCGTTCGCCTATCAAAACTGATCGAGATGCCGAACCTGCGCGTCTGGCCCATGGACCGCGACCGGAGCATTCTGCTTGCCGGCGCCGCTGCGATCACCGGCATCGCCTGGCTGTATCTCGCCCGGATGGCGGGACACATGAACGCGGGACACATGAACGCCCATGCGCACGCTTATGCGGGTGCGGCCATGGACGCCGGAGCCCTGTTTGCGATGTGGGCGGCGATGATGCTGGCCATGATGTTGCCATCGATGCTGCCCTTTGCGTTCGCGTTCAGCGGCGAACAAAGCCGGCGGCATAGAGCGCAGTTGCCGCTGGTTCCCACAGCGTTTTTCATCTCCGGATATTTTGCCGTCTGGGCTGTTTTCAGCGGCGCGTGTGCCGCCGTGCAGGAGTTGCTGCACCGCCAGGCGCTGCTTTCTCCAACGATGTCCCTGACCAGCCATGTCTTTTCCGGCGTGGTCCTGATCTCGGCAGGCGTTTACCAATGGACGCCGATGAAGAACGCATGCCTGCGCCACTGCCGCTCACCGCTTACGTTTCTGCTGAGCGAATGGAGGGAGGGAGCGGACGGAGCATTCCGTATGGGCGCCGGCCACGGGCTGTTCTGCATCGGCTGCTGCTGGATGCTGATGCTGTTGCCGTTCGCGGCGGGGGTCATGAATCTCTTGTGGATGGCCGGAATTACGATCCTGCTGTTGCTTGAGAAGGCCGCACCCGGTGGAGAGCTCACGGGGCGATTCTGCGGGGCGGCGCTTGTTCTGCTGGGCTCCTATCTCATCTGCTTTGGAGTTGGGCTTTAACCTTGTGACTATTCCGAGGGTTCTGGAGCAGAAGAGTTTTTGAAATCCGAACAGACTCCAAAGTCAAAGCTGCCCGGCGAGTAATTTTTGGAAGCAGGAATCCGGTTTTTTGGGCAAAGAGCGGATTTTTAAGCAAGAAGGCGGTTTTTGGCGCTTTTCAAGCAAAGCCCAGAGGAATTCTTTTCGCGTCGCACCCCCGTGACCAAAGAGGTGCACCCCACCTTTTTTTGCTTCGCAGCAGCCCAGGGACTACCTATACTGCCCGTAGAGCGGGCGTAAGCGTACCTTCGCGCGCGTGCTCGCTTCCTTTTATGGCTACTCAACTGTCCCGTAAGCCCGTCATCGAAGCACCGGAAATCCCCGACCGCCTGTACTTCAAAATCGGCGATGTAGCGCGCATCTGCGAGGTGGAAACCTACGTTCTCCGTTTCTGGGAGACGCAGTTTCCCCAGCTCAAGCCCAACAAAAGTGGAACCGGACAGCGCCTCTACCGGCGCCGCGACGTAGAGCAGGCCCTCGAGATCAAGCGCCTCGTGCACAGCCAGGGGTACACGCTCGCAGGCGCGCGGCAGGCCCTCGGCCAGACCGCTCGCCAGGCAAAACCGCGGCCCGCTCTGCCCCTGGCGGACGCCGCCGTGGGCGCCGATTCCGGCAGGCGCCTCGACGCCGTGGCCGCCGCCGTGGGTCGCGCACGCGCCGAGCTGCGCGAAATCGCTGGATTGCTCGCTGCCCCCCCGGTCGATCCCCCTCGGCGCCGCGGCCGCCTGGCCACGCTGGCCGTTGCCAGCGGCTCCCTCTTCCCCTCCTGAAAGTCTGAATTGCTCTTCTCGAAATCGGCGCTATAATGGCGTGCAGAAGTCCCAGTGGAGCCGGCCGCATCTGAAACGCGATTTTTTCGCGGGACCACCGGCGCACATGCGGACTCACCCGATGTGCGGGAATGGCTTACTGATTAGCCTTGGAGCGTGACCGGCCATGAAGTGCATGCAGTGCGGGGAAACCAGTTTCCGAACGTCGCGGCTGCGCAAATCCGACGTCCCGCAGTTATTTCATTTCCACTATCCAGTCCGCTGCCGCACTTGCAAGCTGCGCTACTTCGTCAACCTTATCGAGGCCTGGAACGTGCACCGGGCCGACCTGGTCCGCCGGGAAGAGCAGCGCCACAAAAAGCCCGGCGCCGGCGGAGAAACCATTGCCTGACCGGATGCCTCGATCCCCAGGCAGGCGCCGCTTTCTCCTGCGCGCAATTCCAAAATGCATCAGGCTCCCAAAATGCATTAGGCTCTTAGTATGGAGTTTGTGGTAAGCGAGCTGGAGCGGGAGCCGGCGGAGTTCGATCTGGAAATGGCGCCCGGCACGGTAGATTTGGGTGAGCTGACCGCCCAGCATGGCCTGCTGGCCTCGTCCGGCCGCGCCGAAGTGATCCACGAGCATCGCGGCCCCAAAGAGATCGTCGCCGACATCCGCCTCCGCGGCCGTTTCGCCGGCACATTCGAGGTCCCTTGCGCCCGCTGCGTCGAGCCCGTCGAGGTTCGTCTCGCCGCCGAATTCGACCTTATATTTCGCCCTGCCGGCGCCGATTCCGACGCCCCCGAGCGCTCCATTACTGCGCCCGAAACCGAAATCGGTTATTATCAAGAAGACAGTCTGCTGCTTGAGGATGTGCTGCGGGAGCAGGTGCTTTTGGCCCTGCCGGTCAGGACGCTGTGCAAGCCCGACTGCAAGGGACTTTGCCCGCGCTGCGGCGCAAACCGCAACCATCAACTCTGCGGCTGCGAACAGGGTCCAGCGGACCCCCGTTGGGAGGCTCTGGCCGGATTGCGCAGCCGGATCAAGTCCTGAAAGTTCAGCCCTTTTGAACGATCTGGGCGTCGTGGAACGTCGGGTGCCCCACCCTCGCCGCGTTCTTGTTTTTGCGGCTAGGATGGGGAGGAATCTAGGCACCCCACCCCTGCGGCGATTTTTCCGCAAGGATGGGATCGGACCTTAATCCGGAACGCCAGGCGGGGCCGTGGAAAAACGAAAGGAATTGCACAATGCCGAATCCGAAGAGGCGCCACTCGACGCGCCGGACAGCCAACCGCCGCGCGCACGACTTTTTAACCGCGAACGGCCTCTCCGAGTGCCCCGAATGCCACGAGAAAAAGCTGCCGCATCGCGCCTGCCCCAAGTGCGGCGCCTACCGCGGCCGCGCCGTGATCGACGTCAAGGCAGCAGCCAAGTAGACCGAGGGCCCATGCTCACCGACATCGTCCTCGACGCCGTGGGCTCGGACAAGGCTCCCGAGCCGGAGATTCGCGGGGCGATTCTCGCCTGCCGCGCCCTCCCCGTCCGCGTTCACCTCGTCGGCCCCGAGCCCGAGCTACGCGACCTGCTCGACGAGCATCTCGAAAACGAAGACCTGCCCGTCATCATCCACCACGCCTCGGAACGCATCGGCATGGACGAAAAAGCCTCGCAGTCGCTGCGCACCAAGAAGGACAGCTCTATGCGCGTCGGCCTCAAGCTGGTGCGCGAGGGCAAAGCCGCGGGCTTCGTCACCGCCGGCAACACCGGCGCCGCCATGGCCACCGCCAAAATGGTCCTTGGCGCCATGCAGGGCGTCGACCGCCCCGCCCTGGCCACGCCCATGCCGACCGCCAAGGGCAATCCGTGCGTGCTGCTCGACGTGGGCGCCAACGTGGACTGCAAGGCCCACAACCTCGAGCAGTTCGCCGTCATGGGCGAGATGTACGCCCGCAGCGTGCTCAAAATTCACAAGCCCCGCGTGGGCTTGCTCTCGATCGGCGAGGAAGACTCGAAGGGCAACGAACTCACGCGCGAAGCCTTCGCCCTGCTCAAAGCGCTGCCCCTCAATTTCATCGGCAACGTCGAGGGCCGCGACATCTTCAACGGCAACGCCGACGTGATCGTCTGCGACGGCTTTGTGGGCAACGTGGCGCTCAAGACCAGCGAGGGTGTGGGCCGCTTCGTGCGCGACGTGCTTCGCGAGTCGCTCACCCGCACCGTCACGGCGCAGGTCGGCGCCCTGCTCTCCCGGCGCGCCTTCAACGAATTCCGGCGCCGCCTCGACTACACCGAGTACGGAGGTGCGCCGCTGCTGGGCGTCCGCGGCGTCTGCATCATCGGCCACGGCTCCTCCAACGACAACGCCATCTTCAACGGCGTCCGCGTAGCCTATGAATTCGCCAAAGCCGGCGTCAACAAAAACATCGAACTCGAATTTGGCGGCCGCCAGCGCCGCGACGCCGGCCTCGACGAACCCGGCGCCGACGCGATTATTCAGTAATCGGTGGTTGGTGATCAGTGGCCAGTAAACCGGAACAGACTTCCCACCCGTCGAGCCTCGATTCCGCCGTCCTCGCGCTGCTGGCCTGTCCCGTCTGCCATAGCAACCTGCAACAAGAGACCGGCTCGCTGATTTGCACCGTCTGCACGCGCGCTTATTCGATTATCGATGGAATCCCGGTGCTCATCGGCGGGCGCTGGCCCGAGAATGAACCCGTGCCGCCACTCACTCCGAAACAATCTTGAGATTGGGAAACGCCGCCGCGTAGAGACGCAGGTCGAACGTCAGCAGCGCATAACCCCGGATCAGCGCTTGCGCCCCGATGAGGAAATCCGCGAGGATGCGCCTAGGGTGCGCGTCCCGGTTCACTTTGCGCCTTTGGATATAGCCCCGGTGGGCTCTGCCTGCCTCGCGCCAGACTTCCTCTTCCAGAACCCAATCGACTGAAATTCCGGTGTTGGAAAGAAAATCGTCCAGTCCGCTTTCGGTCCTGGCGGGATCGCCCATCAGTTCCGCGTACACCGGTGCAGACAGGATCAACGCCCCGCCTTGCTGCGCCTGCGCAAGCATTTGAGCCGCAACGGCGTTGAAGGGGCTAAGTTTCCACCAAAGCGCAACTACGATGTTCGAGTCAATCGAGGTCATCATGGCCGCGCATTTCACGAAAGAAAGCAACGATGGCCTCGCGGCCTTCCCCTTCGATGGGGAATCCGGTCCCGATCCCCCGCCACTTCTCAAATACACTCTCGTCGGTGTCGCGCACCACGCGGTAACCATTCTCCTGCGGCTCAAAGCGAAGCTTATCGCCAGCCTTCACGCCAAGCGACCGGCGAATCTCGACAGGAATAGTGACCTGGCCCTTGCTGGTGACGGTGGCGCGCGCAACCCGCGCGGGACGGGCCTTTGGAGAGGCTGCCATTAGCCTGCGGCTCCTTACCTTGCCCCAGTATACTCCTTACCTTTTCGAGGTCCCAGGCGTCTCTACCTGTGCAGATAAAACGGCAGCACGATCATCGCCGCGCAGATCGTGGCCAGAACCAGCGCCAGCGCCACAAAGCTGTAAAGCACAACCAGGCTCGGCCCCTGCGAGGGTTCTTCATCCGCGGGGTGCTCAGGGGGCTTCAGTTGGGAATTCGATTCAACCATCATTTCGCTCTACTCATACTTTAACGCGTCCACCGGGTTCATCTGCGCCGCGCGCGTCGCCGGAGCCGTTCCAAAGATCACGCCCACCAGCGTGGCCGCCCCCAGCGCAACGAAAACCGACGAAACCGAAATAGGCAGATCGTAGTTGGTAAAGAAGCGGATCGAAAGCGGCACGGCCAACCCCACAATCGTGCCCACCACTCCTCCGGTCAGCGAGATGATCACCGCCTCGGCCAGAAACTGCAGCTTGATTTCGCGCCGCGTTGCCCCCAGCGCCTTGCGGATGCCTATCTCGCGCACCCGCGAGCGCACGTTGGCCAGCATGATATTCATGATCCCCACGCCGCCCACCGCCAGCGTCACCGCCGCCACCAGCACCAGCACCGCCGTCAGGTAGTCGGCGATCGTCGCTGCCGTAGTCAGCATGGTCTTCATCGTCTGGGCCTTGTAGACCGAACCCGGCCGGTGCCGCGAATCGATAACGTGGATGATCTGCTTGGCCGCGTCCGGAACCTCCTGCATCGTCTGCATCGAAAAATAAATCTGCTTCACGGCGTCGGTCCCCCTAAAGTACCGCGCCACCGAGTAGGGAATGAGGATCGTCTGGTCGGCGATCTCCGACTCCCCAAAATCGTCCACGCTCTCTTTGAAAACACCGATGATCGTAAACGGCAGGCCGCTAATCTCGAAGGTCTGTCCCACCGCCTGATCGATGCTGCCGTAGCGCGCAATGGCAAAGGGTTCGGTGACCACGGCGCACTTCAGGTGCGCCGTGTCGTCGGTCTCGTCGAAGAACCGCCCGTCGGGCACCAGCAGGTTGCGTATATATCTGTAGTCCGGGCTCACGCCCAGAACCAGCGTATCCTTCACGATTCCGCCGCCAAAGTTGATCGGCGAGTGCATCTCCAGCACCGGCGAGGCGTACATCACGTCGGGCAACTGCTGCTTGACCGCCCGCAGGTCGTTGGTGGTGAGATAGTCGTTGTAGCGCACCTGCTCGGCCGCCGTCGCTCCGGCGCCCGCATACTCGATCTCAATCGAGTTGGTCTCGATCTTCTGCAACTCTTGCAGGATGTAGAGCTTGCCGGTGAGCCCGATCGTCACCACCAGGATCACCGACGCCGTGCCGATCACCATCCCCAGCGCGGTCAGCATGAACCGCGTCCTGCTGGCGCTGAAGCTGTCCATGGCCAGCTTCAGAATCTCGCTGAAGACCATGGTCTCCCGCGCGCTCAGCAGCGTCTGCTCGAAGGTGCTTTGCCGGGCTTGTTCTACGGCGTTCATTCCTGTCTTTTTCTCGAGATGCTCCGGACTCTCTTGCCGTTTCGCGAATCCCGCCGCCGGCATCCGCCGCGCTTCGGCCCCTACCCATAGCTTACGCGTGCCGGAACGCCCATCGCGAGCCGCGGCCGAAAAACCTCACGCCCCGCCGCTTGCGGAAGGCGCCGTCGAGAATTTAGAGCGGTTCCAGAGAAGCTGTACACACCTGTCGTGGCTTCCCACCCATGCGACAGAAAAGAGTCGCATGGATGGGGCACCGGGCTTTGGGCTCAGCAACTGTGGAACCGCCTTGGCGTTTTCGGAATTGGCGTAGGCCGAAGAGTTAACTTCATGTGGCTCGGCCGACTGCATTTTCCCTAAAAGATTGGAGCGAAACGGGAACAGAAAGGCCGCTGCGGTCGCGGGGCTTCTCGATAAGCGTTCCCGATTTTGGCCGCTGGCCAGACCAATCGAGGCGGATCGGAGGAGCCTTCGTTCTGTGGAACCTCGTGATTACGGCGGTATACGTGAAATCGCGATTTCTGCTTGACAAAATAGAAGGCGCGTGTCGATAATCGCGGAGTTGCGAGGTCAGACCACCTCATCCATTCCAAATTAGAATTTTCACCCCTCTGCTGCAACGTTCTCAGGGGTTTCCTGGAGGCTTCACCGTGCGCCGAATTTCCCTTGCCGCTCTGCCGGCCGTGTGCCTGTTTGCCGGCCTCGGCCTTTCCGCCCAGCCACCCATCGCTCTTCCGAACACCGTCGCCACAGTAGGCGGGACCTCGCCCATGGCGGCCACTGCCGGCGTCCAATGCCCCAATCTTCCCGCCGGCGTTCTCTCCACCGACGCTTACGGCGACGGCTGCCTCGCAGTCAACGGCATCTTCGGGAACGATCCGTACAGCGGAGTGGTTGTGGACCCGTTCGGCAACGTTTTCATGAACGACGACACCAAGGGCGTCCTGCACACGATCGATGCCAATTCGGGGATCATGACCCTGGCGGGCGGCGGCGGCACGGCCTGCTCCGCGAAGCAGGATTCCTCGGGCGACGGCTGCGTGGCGGCGACGGGCACGCCCACCGCGCCCTTTGCCGACGCGCGCGGCGTGGGCATCGATCCCTACGGCAACATTCTCCTCGCAGGCTACAACGATCACTTCATCCATATTCTCTGCCGCGCCGCTTCGCCCCTCTGCGGCAGCGGCGCGCCTTCGACGGCAGCTCCCATTCAGATTCCAATCGGCGGCCTGGGATTGGTGGCGGGCTGCGCTTACTCTTCAGGGTCGAGCGGCGTGAGCGGCGTTGGCGTGGACAACACGCCGGCTTTTACGACCGCGCCGTCGTTCTCCGGATTCAGCGGCTCGCCCTTCGTCAACGCGGGCGGGAGCTCGTCGGCCTGCACCGCATCGCTCGGCGAGGTCGATCAGCCGCGCGGCGTGACCGCCGACGCCTACGGCAATGTCTACTATGCGGACACGGCCAGCGAGCGCTGGCGCGTGGTGCTCGGGCCCGAATCCTACAATGGGGTCGCCAACCCGCTCTGGGCCGTGCTGGAGCAGAATCCCTCCTGGTACAACGGCTCCACTCTGCTTCTTGAGGCCGGTTACGTGTACACCGTCGCCGGAGCGTCTACGGCTGCAACCACCGAAGGGGCTTCCTGCGCCGGCGGCGGAACGGCTACCGACAGCGACGGCGACGGCTGCCTGTTTACGGCGGCCACGGTCTACTCGAGCAGCAGCGATGCGCAAGGCGTGGGCGCCGACGCGGCCGGAAACATGATTTTCACCGACGCCGGCCACGGTCTGCTCCGCGTGCTGTTCGTGAACGGCTCGGGCACGGCGGGCGCCGCCATGACCAACGCCATCGAGGTGAACAACCCCGGCACGACTCCGCAAATTGGCTTTGTCTACTCTCTGGCCGGCGGCGGCAGCACCGGCGGAGTCTCCACCACCCCTGCTCTCGGCAACAGCAGAACCGCTCTCGATTCCTCCACCACAAAACTCGCCGTCAGTCCCCAAGGCAACATTTTCATCGGCGACAAGACCCGCGTGCTCTTTTTCGACATCGATACCGGCTACATTCGCATCCTATTCACCTCGGCCTCGGGCAACGTCGCTTCGGGCGCGTTCTGCAGCGGCTCGTCGGGACCGGTGTCTTTGACTTCCTATAGCGACGGCTGCCCCGCGTCCGACGCCGAGTTCGGCAACAACAACGGCTTGAGCGTGGGCGCCGACGCCGAAGGCAATCTCTACTTCGACGACGGCAACAGCTCCGGCGCGCAGGAACTGGTGCGCAAGGCGATGGCCCAGGGCTTCACGCAGCAGACGCTGGCCGGGGCCCGGCAGCAGATCTTCGCAGCGCATCTCTACGGCGCCACGTCGACCGTTTCATCCGCATCTCTCGGCGCCGCCCCCGATATGACGGCCGGCTCGCCCGCCTGCACGCTCAACGGCGACAACACCGTGGATTGCACAATCGCGGTGACGAGCACGCCCTCGGCCGCCGGCCTGCGTTCGGCCACGCTGACCGTCTCCAACGCTTCCAGCGGCATAAGCGCCAATCTCGCGCTCGGCGGCATCGTCTCCGGTTCGGCGCTGGCCTTTGACAACGCTTCGACCACCGCGAACAGCACCACCACGCCTGTTGCGCCCACAACAACCACGCTTCTGAGCGGGATCGTTCCGGCGGCCGTTGCCGTGGATGGAGCCGGCAATGTGTACGCAGCCAGTGGCGCATCCATCGTCGAATCCATCGGCGGATCCGCTTACACTCTGTCTACTTCCTCGAACACGCCGATCGTTTTGCCCGCCACTCCCAGCCAGATTGCCGTCGATCCGCTCGGAAACGTGTATGCCGTAAGCCCATCCTCGGGAACCCTCGACGAGCTGGCCGTCACCGCCGCGGGAACTCCGTCGGCCTATTCTCTCAACTCCATCGCTTACTCGCCGTGCTCCGGCTGCACAGCCGCGCCGCAGGCCGTGGCCACCGATGCCGCCGGCAATGTCTACGTCGCCGACCTGCAAAGCTCCAAGGCCAACACGGCCGTCTACATGCTTTCGCTGGTTGCCGGCGCGCTGCGCCAGCAGGCGACGATCGCCACCGGCTTTGACGATCCGGTTTCGCTCGCCGTCGATCCATCCGGCAACGTCTACGTGGCCGACAAAGGCGCGGGCGCGGTTTATAAGCTCGCGCCTGCCGCGGCCGGCGCCTATACACAGACCATGCTGCTCTCCGGCGTGATCCCCGCCGCCGTGGCCACGGATGCGGCCGGCGATGTCTACGTGCAGGACGAGAGCAGCGGCTCGGTCCTTCTAATCCCGTTGAGCGGCGCCGAGACGCCCGTGCTCACCGGCCTGCAGAATCCTGTGGGAGTCGCCGTCGACGGGCTCGGCAACGTGGACAGCGCCGATGCAAAAGTCGCCGGCATCACCGAGGTCATTCGCAGCGCCGGCTCCTACGGTTCCACCTCGACCTCGCTCACCAGCATCGCCGGCACGCTTACCAACGTGGGCAACCTGGCCGCCACGGGCACGGCGGAGACTGAGCCGGGCGCATTCGCTTTCTCAACCAGCGGCTGCTCCATCGGCAGCGCCAATCCCTTCGCCGCGGGCGAAGCCTGCCAGCTCTCCGCCGCGCTCTCTTCCACTTCTATCGAGAATCCGGGCGCCACCTACTCCGACGCGCTCTCGTTCCTTGCCGCGCCCAGCATCGGCTCCGTCACGTTCAGCGACATTGTGCCCGCGGGACCCACCACGACCACGCTCGCCGGTCCTGCTTCCGTGTCCTACGCAGCCAGCGGCACTGAAGCCGTCTTCACCGTCTCCGTCAGCGGCATCGCTTCGCCCAACGGCAGTCCTGTTTCCGTCACCGTCAGCTCGGTCGCGCTGTCGGGCAATACGGTGGTGTATTCGGGCACGCCGGCGCTCAACGCCTCGGGCGTCGCCACCGTCAACCTCTCGGGCCTGGCTCCGGGCAATTACGCAATTGCGGCGACTTACCAGGGCGTTCCCAACACTTATGCGTCGTCGGGCGCATCGACGGCCTTCACGGTCTTGCAGTACGTGGCCACAGGCGACAGCCGCACCGTGACCGAACCCACGATCCCGGCCGTCTGCACCGTGCTGAACGCGGATCTGACCATGGTGAACGATGACATTCCCACGTCGGTCGACTCGACCGTGACCAATCCCGACGGCGCGCGCATCCAGTCGGCTCTCAACACTTGCTCCGGTTCTGGACACGCCGTCGAGCTCTCGGCGGGCAGCGGTGGCAATGACGCTTTCCTCAGCGGTCCGCTCTCCATGCCTTCGAACGTCACCCTGCTCGTCGATCCCGGCGTGGTGCTGTTCTTCTCGCGCAACGTGCAGGACTACGACTCCACACCCGGCACCCACACCTGCGGCACAGTGAACAACGACAGCGCAACGGCAAGCTGCCTGCCGTTGATCGACATCCCCCACGGAGCCGCCAACGTAGGCATCATGGGCTTCGGCAAGCTGGACGGCCGCGGCGGCGATCCGCTCATCAACGCCTTCCCGGCAAGCTTCGCCGGCCAGAGCTGGTGGGGATTGTCGTCGATCGCCAACGGCGGCGGCAACCAGCAGAATCCGCGCTTCATCCAGATGGATACCGGATCGAGCAACATTACGCTCTACAAGATCACCCTGCGCAATTCGCCGCTCTTCCACATTTCGACCACCGGCGCGGTCTCGAACTTCACCGCGTGGGACATCAAGATCGTTACGCCCACCAGTGCGCGCAACACCGACGGCATCGATCCCGGCAACGCCACCAACTTCACCATCACCAGATCGTGGATCTCCGATGGCGACGACAACGTCGCCGTGGGCGCCGCGGGCTCCGCGCCGTCCTCGAATATCTCCGTAACCGACGACCACCTGTTCGCGGGCCACGGAGAATCCATCGGCAGCTACACGCAGGCCGGCGTGACTAACGTGCTCTTCGACGGCAACATGCTCTCCGGCAATGGCGTCGCCAGCGCCGGCAGCTCGGTCGACGACACCGCCGACAGCAACTCCACCGGCATCCGCATCAAGTCGGGCTACGATCGCGGCGGCGTGGTCTCGAACATTCAGTATTCGAATTCCTGTTTTGAGGATCACAAGGCCGAAATAGTCTTCAGTCCGAATTACGAAGCTACGACCGGAAGCGCGAGCCCCAACCTTGAAAACATCCTGCTGCAGAACCTGACCTTCCTCACCGAGGGAACGGCGCAGTTCACAGGCACCAATAACGACGGCACGGTTTACCCGCTCGGGATCACCCTCGACAATGTCACGCTGCCCAGTACGTTCCCGGCGTCGGAATTCAGTCCCTCGCCGACGGATGTGGCCATGAGCTACGGCCCGGGGCAGGTCTCGGCCGATTTCATCGCGGATTACGCGACCTTTGCGGGATCCAACGGCAACACGCTCGCCAACAACATCACCGCAACCAGCCTGAATCCGCCGCAGTGCAACTTCACCTACATTGCGCCCGAGTTGACCGGCCCGAATGGAGTTCCGCAGACCATTACCGAGGGCCAGAATGCCACTGCTGTGGTGATTCTTACCCCGGCCGTGGGCGGCGCCGCGTACCCCACCGGCACCGTTACGCTCACCGACGCGCTGACCGGCAGCACAGCCACTTTCGCGCTGCCCGGAGACACCGACACCGTCTTTGTGCCGCTCATTGGCCTCGCGCCGGGAACGCACACCTTCACGGCCGCCTATTCGGGCGATTCGAACTACACGCTGACCCAGGGCCAGACGGCGTATTCGACGACCGCGCCCTACGTCGTTACCGTGACTGCCGGCAGCCTGGCCGGCACAACCACCGCGCTCTCCGGCGTCCCGAGCACGGTTTCTTACGGCACGTCGTTCACGGCCGTGGCCTCCGTCTCGGGCGACAACCCCACCGGCAGCGTGGAATTCGTGGTCAACGGAACAGTATTCGCGACGGCGGCTCTCAGCTCCGGCTCGGCGTCGGACAGCATTACCCTGCCCTACAGCGTCAACCCCTACAGCATTTACGCGGTGTACAGCGGCGACGCCGCCAACGACGGCTCGGTCTCGGCAACTTCTTCCGTCACGATCACGCCCGCGCTGACCTCGACGGCTCTCTCGGCCAACAGCACGAGCGCCACACTCGGTCATCCTGTGGCATTGACGGCTACCGTAAGCTCCGCCGTCGGAGCGCCCACCGGCACGGTCACCTTTACTTACACCACGACCGGCAGCGGAGTTCCTCAGGCGGTCACCGCCACGCTGGCGTCCTCATCCACTCCCAACGCCTCCGTCGCTACCACGGGCATCGACTTGCCCATCGGCACAGACAACGTGACCGCGACCTACGCGGCCAGCGGCAGCTTTGCCGGCTCCGCCTCCACGCCCATGCAATTCACGGTCACTGCGGGAACGATTCTCCCTCTGTCTCCCAACCCCATCGCGCTGCCTTACACCATGACCACGCTGGCCGGCGGAGCAAGCTCCAATTGTTCGGCGGAGACAGACAGCTATGGCGACGGCTGCTCCGCCACTTCCATCGCCTTCGCCGGTTCGGTGGATCTGCGCAGCGTAGTTACCGATCCCTTCGGAAACGTGTACCTGACCGACGCGGCGGCCAGCGTGGTTCGGCGCATCGCGCCTAATGGAACCATCTCCGACTTTGCCGGCAAGGTGAGCGGCTCGGCTTGCGCTCCCACGGCAACCACGGGCTGCGCGCCCACCGAGGTCAGCATCGATAAGCCGCGCGGCATCGCCTCCGACGCCGAGGGCAACATCTACATCGCGGGCTACGACAGCCACGAAGTCTTCAAAGTGAGCGCTTCCACCGGCCTCTTGTATCTCGTAGCCGGCACAGGTTCGGCGGGCAGCTCCGGAGACGGCGGTCCCGCAGCATCGGCCCAGGTGAACGGGCCGCGCGGCGTGTGGGCCGATACGGCAGGCAACGTCTATATCGCCGACACTTCCAATAACAAGATTCGCGTCGTCGACATCGCCGGCACCATCCACACTTTTGCCGGCACCGGAGCGGCTTCTTCTTCCGGCGACGGCGGCCTGGCCACGGCAGCCACCATCGACAACCCGCAGGGCGTGATGGCCGACGCCAATCTCAACGTCTACATCGCCGACTCCAAGAGTGTCCGCGTGGTTTGCGTCACCTGCGGAACCGGCTCGCCTCTCGATGCGCTGCTGGCCGCGCTGGGAATCGCGTCGCCGCAAAACGGATACATCTACACCATTGCCGGCGGCGCATCGTCCGGTTATTCGGGCGCCTATCCCACGCTTGCCACCAATGTGACGATGAGCCCGCAAAAACTGGCCATCGACAACGCCGGCAACCTCTACATCTCCGACGGCAGCGGCGTAGCGTGGTTCCTCGACGGCCACACCGGGTACATCCGCCCCATCGCCGGCAAAACCAGCACCAACTGCACGGCTGAAACCGACGCCTTCGGCGATGGATGCCCGGCCACACAGGCGACGATCGGAGACGGCGGCAACGGCATCGGCGTCGGGACAGATGCGCTCGGCAACCTCTACATCTCCGACACTCTCAACGCCCGCATTCGCAAGATAACCACGGGCCTGGCTTCGCCCTCAACCGCGGTTCGAGCCACGGCCGCGCAGCCGGTCGAGCTGCACTTTATCCCCGGCGACAGCCTGGCCGCCGCGAACGGAATCGCCTATTCTTCGAGCGAATGGTCGCTGGCCACGCCCGCCTGCGCCGCCAACTCCGACTCGACCGCGGACTGCCTGCTCGTTTCCAGCTTTACTCCCGCCGTTCCCGGCGCGCGTTCGGCTGCGCTTACCGTGAACAGCAGTGAAGGAAACATCGCCTACCTCGGACTTACGGGTACCGGGCTCGGCTCCGGAGCCACGCTCGATCCCGCAACCCAGGTCAGCTTTGGCTCGAATCTTGCCGTTGCCGGCCTGGCCGCCGACAACGCCGGCAACGTTTATGTCTCCGACACCAACAGCAAGCACGTGTTCCGCTTCGCGCCCGCCGCTCAATCCCAGGGCGCCGGCGCAACCGGAACTTCGCTGGCCGCGTTCCAGGCGCCCGGCGCCATAGCTGTGGATGCGCGCGGTTACGTCTACGTGGCCGACACCTCCGCCGGAACCGTCACGGCAATCTCTCCGGCCGGCGCATCGAGCGTCTTGCCCTTCACCTTCACCACTCCCGCCGGTTTGGCGGTCGATGCGCTGAACAATCTTTACGTCTCCGATTCGTCGGCCAAGGCCGTCTACCAGATCGACCCCATCACCGGCGCCGAACACACGCTGCCCATGGGAACGCTGGTTGCGCCTGCCGGCCTTTCCATCGATCCCTCTGGAAACCTGCTGGTGGCCGATCCCGGCGCGCCCGCGATCGACCGCTTCAGCTTCCAGACCGATAGCGCCACGGTAGTCTCGACGACCGCGGCGGCGCCGTCCGCCGCGCTCAGCGACGCGGCCGGCAACCTGCTGATTGCCGACAAGGCCGATATTCTGGCCGTCCCGGCCAGCAGCAACAGCGCGTCCTTCACCGTTGCCGGCATCGCCCCTGCCGCGCTGGCCATCGACTCTGCCGGCGACCTTTTCACGGGCTCCGCGGGCGGCGTTCTCAAGCTGGTCCGCACCCAGGGTTACGTGCAATTCTCCGCCTCGGAGCCGCCGCAAACTGTGGAGATGCTCGAATCGGGTAACCAGGCGTTCAATGGCTCTTCGTTCAGCCAGACCGACACCACCGACTTTAGCCTTGCTCCCACAGCCTCCACCGATTGCACTTTGAACTCGAGCGGATCCGGAACGCTGGCCGTTGGCGGCGCATGTGTGCTCACCGCCGCTTACACGCCCACCACCTACTCCACCACCACCGACGCGGTCACCTTCAACGGCAATCTGGCCAACGCCGCGCTGTCCACGCCGGCGTCGGTCGAACTCACGCTCACCGGTCCGGCCGCGCCGCCCGCCTCCACCATCGTTCTCGGCGCATTCTCGCCAGCGTCGCCCGTTTACGGCCAACCCGTCACCTTGTCCGCCACCGTCTCCGGCACATCGGTCGCGCCAACCGGCTCCGTCGTATTTACGGTTGACAGCGCCACATACAACGCCACCTTCTCGAACGGCACGGCTACCGCCGTAGTCAGCGGCCTCAACGCGGGCACTCATCAGGTCTCGGCGGCCTACACCAGCACCAACGGCTACGCATCGGCGATGTCGGCCGCTGTGCAGTTGGTCGTCAGCCAGGCGCCGTCCGCGGTGGTGCTAACGGCCAATCCCAATCCCGCCGTCCAGGGCAAGCCGGACGTGCTCACCGCAACCGTCAGCGGCGTGGGCGAGCCTGGCGGGACGGTCGTTTTCCTCTCCGGCAGCACCACTTTGTGCACGTCCACGTTGAACGCGGGCGTAGCCAACTGCTCGTTCACTCCTTCGGCATCCGGCGCGCTCTCGCTCACCGCGCAGTACCAGGGCGATCTGAATCACCTGGCGTCGTCCGCTACCCTGGCGCTGAACGTCTATGACACCGCCATCACCCAACAGTTCTCGAGCACGCAGTTGGTCTATCCCGGCCGAACCAACGTTACGGTCTGCGTTGCAGGCGCCACCAAAGCCAGGCCCACCGGCGCCATCCGCATCTTCGATGGGACCACCCTTTTGACTTCGCTCTCTTTAGGGGGCAACGGCTGCGCCTACTGGTATATCTCGCCCGGACTCAGCGCCGGCGCGCACTCCATCACGTCCGTCTATTCCGGCGACAAAAACAACCCTCCCGGAACCTCTGAGCCGACCGTACTCAACGTCAGCCCGGTTCCGGTCAAGATGTCCGCCTCCTGCTGGAACTCCTCGTTCCCCTACGGCGGCAATTACCAGTGCACGGTCAATGTAAGCTCCAATGCCGGCTCGGCGCAGGGCAATATCACTTATAGCTACGACGGCGGCGCTCCCGTAGCTGTTCCGCTCAGCGGCGGGAACGCGCGGTTCACCATCGCCTTGCCGTCCGCCGGCGATCAAAATGTCGTCATCGGCTACGCGCAACAAACCAATTATGCCGCCGCAGCGCCGCAAACCGAGAATTTCACGGTCACCGCGGCCCCGGTGCAGGTTTCGCTCACTCCCTCCACCTGGTACACAACCGTGGGAACCAGCATCACCTTCTCGGCTGCCGTCACCTCGTGGAGCGCGGGCCCGCCCAGCAACAACGGCGCTGTATCCTTCTACCGCGGCTCGACGCTCCTGGCCACGGTTCCCGTCAACGCCAGCGGCCGGGCCAGCTACGCAACCTCGTCCTTGCCCGCCGGCCGGGAGACCATCAAAGCAACCTATTCGGGAGGAGCCAACTACGCATCCGGATCGAGCAGCGTAACCATCACGATCGTGAAATAACAGGAGAGAACGGCCGGACCACGCCGGCGCGCGCAGCCGGGCAGATGCGCATAGCGGGGCGCTGCCCGATTTGCCGGTCCCAGATCGCGTGCCGCAGACCGCGGATCGGGCCACGTTCATCGGCATCGTCCTGCTACACTCCGGGCATGAAGTCCTCCGGCCGGTTCCTCGCTCTGGCGCTTGTCTGCGCCGTTGTTCTCCCCATCGGCCCGGCAGCCCAAAGCCGCCGTTCGCGCACCCGCGCGGAGCGCACCGCGGCATCCACCGGCCCGCTTGCCGAGCGCATTGACGCCATCCTGGCCGCTCCGGCGCTCAGCCACTCCGAGTTCGGCATCAGCGTAACCACGCTCGACGGAAAATCGCTCTACGCCCTCAACGACGGCCTGCTTTTTATCCCCGCCTCCAACACCAAGCTCATCACCACCGCCGCGGCCTTCGCGCTTCTTCCCGTCAAAACCATGACCTGGACCACCGACGTTGTGGCCGGCGGTGCCCTGGACGCGTCCGGCGAACTCCACGGCAACCTCGTCATTCTGGGATGCGGCGACCCGACGTTGAGCGAGCGGCATTATCCTTACCAGCCGCCCTCGCCGGCCGCGCCCGCGCCGCCGCCCGGAGCGCCCAATGAAGGCGGTACGCCGCCTCCGCAGCAGACCGCCATGGATGTTTTGAACCTGCTCGCCGAGAGAGTGGAGCAGGCCGGAGTGCGCACCGTCGACGGCAACATCGTCGGCGACGACAGCTACTTTCTCTACGAGCCATACGGCGAAAGCTGGGGATGGGACGATCTGCAATGGGCCTACGGCGCGCCCGTCTCGGCCTTGACCTTCAACGACAACTCGCAGCGGCTGACCATCACACCCAACAATTCTCCCTACCAGCCCACCCAGGCGTCCTGGACGCCGGACATCGACTACTACACCCTCGAAAACAACATGACGCTTGCGCCGCCGGGCGAGGCCGCGCATCCGGGCCTGGCGCGCAAGCCCGGCTCCATGCTGGTGCGCACGTGGGGCACCATCCCACCCGGTGGGCTGCGCGTGAACCTGGCGGTGGACGACCCCGCCGAGTTTGCGGCCCAGGCTTTTGAAGCCGCCCTGATCGCCCGCGGCATTCACATCGACGGCTCGGCCTCGGACGCGCACGAGATGCCCAACGGCACCGGCGATTTTGTGGGCGAGCGCGAGCGCCCGCTTCCACTTATCCCCTCCACCTTGAGCACGGTGGAGTCGCCGCTGAACGGTCGCCTGGTGGTCGCTCGCCGCGTCTCCGTGCCCATCGCCGAAGACATCGTGGTCACCAACAAAGTCAGCGAGAACCTGCACGCCGAGCTGCTTCTTCGTCTGCTCGGCAAGCTGATAGGAACCGACGGCAGCTTTGAAGAGGGCACGCGCGTAGCCCGCCAGTTCATGGTCAACGCGGGAGTCAGCGACGGCGATTTCTTCCTCTACGACGGCTCGGGGATGAGCCCCGACGACCGGGTTGCGCCGCGCGCATTCACCACCCTGCTCGACTACGCCTGGCGGCAGCCCTGGGGCGCGGAGTGGCGCGCCACGCTGCCCGTGGGAGGCGTCGACGGCACCCTCGAAGACCGCTTCCGCAATCCGCCGCTCAAGGGCCGCGTGTGGGCAAAAACAGGCACGCTGAACGAGGTGAATGCGCTCTCCGGATACGTAGAAACGGCGAGCGGCAGGACGCTGGCGTTCTCGATTCTCGTCAACGGCCACCGTCCCGGCAACAACGCCGATTACGAGGCCATCGACCGCATTGTCGAGGCCATCGCAGAGGCGGACTGACGCGAATTGACGCGATATGATCGAAAGCAGATGCGTTCCAGGCTGATCTCCAGGCTTATTCCTGCTTTTTCCGCTCTTCCGATTTCCGCGGCGGCCCTGGTCATTCTTCTCGCCGGCTGCCGCAAGCTGCCTCCGTCGATGCCGCCATCGGAGTGGAACGCTCAGCAAGCGCGCGGCGCCCAGGTCTTTCGCGCGTACTGCGCGCGCTGCCACTACGCCACCACTACACAGACCCTGCACGGCCCCGGCCTGCAGGCGCTCACCAAGCTCAGGGCGATGCCGTCGGGCGCGCCGCCCACAGACGGCCGCCTCACCGACGTCATCCTGCACGGCCACGGCATGATGCCGGCCACCGCGCTCACCGACAGCCAGCTTCAGGATCTGCTGGCCTACCTGCACACGCTATGACCGCCGAACCGAACTCCGGCAAGTCCGAAGCCCCGGAAAAATCGCCCCTCACCATCCCGCCGCCGCGCTTTACGCGCTTGCCACTGCCGGGCCTCGCCGCCATCAGCCTCTACATGCTGCTGCTTGCGGGAACCATTGTTCTGGGCGTCGCCGGCGGCCACCTCGGGCCGGTGTTTCTGTTTTTCTCGGCTATTTTTGTCGCTGCGGGGCTGGGGCTGCTGCTGTTGCTGCGCTGGGCCTGGGCGCTTACGCTGGCCGCTGTCATGCTGCTGGCGGGGCTGTTCTGCTGGCGGTTTTCCCTGCAGCACGCGTTCCCTTACCTCGCGCAAGGGCTGCTCAACCTGGTTTTCTTTCTCTACCTGGTGCGCGGCGAAGTGCGGGAGAAGCTCAAGTAGCGGCGGCCGTCAGGCGCAAACGGATCCAATTGCGGCTCTCGGCTCACAGAAAATGCTTCCGCCCCGTGGTGCTTGTGGCGGGCGCCTCGTAATGCGCCGTTTCCACCGGCGCCGGATAACGGTCAACTACGCGCTCGCGCACCACTCGATCCCTGACCGAGCCGCCCTGGCCCGCAATGGCCGCTATAATTGCCCACACCAGCAGCAGAAGGCCGATAAGGGTCAGTACCACGCCCCCAATAGCGGCGGGCCCGGCCGTAGTCACGTCAAGATGAACCGTTGAATTCGAGAACGGAATTGCTGCGCTAAAAGCACTGTTTGCAGTACCGAAAAAGAAAATCGTCCACAATCCTGCCGCCAGAAACGCGGCTGCCGCCAGCAAGGGTCGGTCGGCTCTCATTGTAGAACTCCTTTCGCGCGTTGCGCGCCCCATAGTTATGGCGCCGGTGCCTGGAGTCGCATGCCCTCGGACCACCGCGGCCTACTTGAGAGATGCGCCAATAGCGGCAAAGGTTTGGGGCGCAATGCGGAAATGTCGGGCAACCTTTCGACAAGTGTACGGACTCTCGCGATCGCAGCGGAAAACGGATGACCGCGTTTGAACAGGAATGGACGCTGCAAAAACAATCCGCGGCAAACCTCTAATTGCACAGGCCGTTCAACCGGTCCACAGGCTCGGGCTTGAAAGGCGGATACTTCAAGTGGCGCGAGTTGAGAAACTCGTTTGGCAGCGAGCCTCCGCCGGGCAGCGCGGCGTTGGGATCGAGCGCGTAAGCAGGATTGCGCTCGACTTTCGACAGGGAAGCAAAACGAAAGCCGTCGCTGCGCAGCAGTTTCAGCAGATCCGGCAGCATGAGGGTGGTGAACGAGGTCTCGTGCAGCAGCAGCACGTTGGGAATCTCGTGGCCGAAGGCGATGTCTTCCTCCTCGCGGCCCAGCCGGATAAACTCCGCGGCATTCTTGAGGTAGCTTTGCTTCAGCCACGCAATCCCCGCCTCATCGTGCTTTTCCAGGCATCGGCCGTAAGGGTCGTCCCAGTCGTCGTCGTTGAAGTTCAGCGTCACCTCCGCGGTGCGATAGCCGTGCGCTTCAAGCCATCCGCGGACCGCGTCCCGTTTGGCCAGCGTGTCGCCCTCTTCGAGATATGGGAACCGGAACCAGTGCCAGTCGCGATCGCCGGCATACTCACGCAGCACAGGCTCATCCAGCGCGATGTTGTGTAGAAAATCCCCGGCACTCACATCGGTGAGCGACGGGTGCGACCACGTGTGGTTGCCGATGTTCATGCCTGCGGCGAGCCACACGCGCAGGGCTCCCTGCAAGTCGGCGTCGTCGGCGACGCCAGTCGCATTAACAAAGCCATAAGAGCCCTCAAGATGATTGGCCCTCAGTTCGTCTGCAAGCCTGGTGGCGATGCCGGTGCGCGTCTCGCCCTCGTGCAGGCCGCCGCCCGCGGGCAGATCGTCAAAGGTGAGCGCGACCGTGGGGTGGCGCTTGAGGTGGAAGCGCTCGGGCGCGCTACGTGCGGCGGCTGTTGGGGCATCTCCCGTGCGCGGCGCGGCGGAGGCCGGCGCACCGCCCGCGCTCAACGCCAGCGCGATTCCACACACCCAAAAGCAGCGCACCATCCTTCGCTTTGCGAATCCCTCTTCAGGCAGTTTAGCAACGCCCTCCCATTAGACCGGGCATTTTCGATTTTCGACAGGCGCGATTTCGCTGCCGCTACAATGAAAGGGTGATGGACCTCGTCCAGATCGAGCCGTTCCGCCGAACCCCCGCGCCCAAACCGGAGTGGCTCAAGGCCCGCGCCCCGGTGGGCGAAAACTATCACGATCTCAAGCGGCTGGCGCGCTCACTCGGTCTGCACACGGTCTGCGAGAGCGCGCAGTGCCCTAACATCGGCGAGTGCTGGGAGCACAAGACGGCGACGTTTATGATGCTCGGCAACCTGTGTACGCGCCGCTGCGGATTCTGCGCGGTGCCCAAGGGCCGCCCCGAGCCCATCGACTTCGACGAGCCGCGCCGCGTGGCCAAAGCCGTCGCCGCGCTCGGCCTTCAGCATGCCGTCGTCACCAGCGTCAACCGCGACGACGATCTTGCCGGCGGCGCACGCATCTTCGCCATGGTCATCGAGGAGATTCGCCGCCAGGCCCCCGGCTGCCGCGTGGAAGTGCTCATCCCCGACTTTCAGGGCGACGAAGAGGCCATCCGCATCGTCGTCGAAGCGCGCCCCGAGGTGCTCAACCACAACACAGAGACGGTGCCGCGGCTCTACCGCGTGGTCCGCTCCGGCGCGCGCTACGAGCGCTCCCTGACCCTGTTGCACCACTCCAAAGAGTTAAGGCCCGGAGGGATTACGAAATCGGGAGTGATGGTCGGGCTTGGAGAGGAAACCTCCGAGCTGCTCCAGGTCTTTCGCGATCTCGCCGCCACCGGCTGCGACATCCTCACCATCGGCCAGTACCTGCGCCCCTCGCGCGACCACCTGCCCATGGCCCGGCTTTACACCCCGCGCGAGTTTGCCGAGTTAAAAGCTGAAGCGTTGAAGATGGGCTTCCGCCATGTCGAGTCCGGCCCGCTGGTGCGCTCCAGCTACCACGCGCACGAGCAGGCGGTTTCGACCGGAATGACGGCGGCGTAGGGTCGGTCTAACGCTGACAGAGCCCGCGAACAACGCCGCCCTCAGCATCAAAACAGTCCTTGACGATCTCGTAGTACTGAGAATCGCGATGTCCGCCGGTCCAAACCCCAACACCGCCTCCACTTGGGTGGGTCGCAGGCCCGTGGGGACACGACTAGAGCGAAACCAGGGTTCCTGTGTCCTCTTTAGTATCGTTCGGGGCCGCTGGCCGCGGAACTGTCTTCAAACGGCTTAAGGCAACCTTTAACTGTCTTAAGTGAGGCTAAAATGGCTTAAAAACGGATTTATTGTTTACTACTTGATAACCTAGCGTATTTCGCAAGTAACTCATTGCATGTGGCTTACAATACGCAATCCGCTGAAAATGTGGCGATTTGCGCCAACCCCACCCCCCCACCTTCAGAAAGGGTGCTTAAGCAGGGATTTTTCGAGATCGTGGCGCGTTCTCCGCCTGCTGTCAGACCTCGACGGGCTGTGCCATGCCCGGAACCCTCTACTTAAGAATTGTGCGCCAAAGGGGCATAATTAACTGCAAAACGGGCGGGAAGATTTTGCCGGCGTCCTCGGGATATACCTACTCC
>JBOGLX010000086.1:0-9458 GCA_050745765.1 Occallatibacter sp.
CCTCCAACCCGACTCTCTACAGGCCGCTTAAGACACACATCAAATACGTGTCCACTTATTTTTAAGTGGACACCTATTTAAGAGACTGGGCATCGGTCAAGAGGGGGAACTCCACACGCTTACTCTGCTGCAACCAATGCCGCAAAACCTTCACGGAAGAGCATGAGCGCCCCTTGGACGCGATGCGTGTTCCCTTGGACCGTGCCTTGAATGCCCTGCAGCTGCTCTTGGAAGGCATGAGCATCCGCAGCGTGGAGCGCGTGAGTGGCATTCACCGGGACACGATCCTCAAGCTGATAATCCTAGCTGGCGACGGCTGCCGCTCGCTGTTGCAGGAGCGGATCAGGGGAATCAACGTCGCGGATGTGCAAGTTGATGAAATTTGGGGCTATGTCTTTAAGAAAGAAGGCCACAAGTGGGCGCACGAAAAGGATATTGAAGAGATCGGAGACGCCTACTGCTTTGTGGCGATTGAACGCGACACGAAGCTGGTTCTGGCGTGGCACCTGGGCAAGCGGGATGCGCTCTCAACCGACAAATTCATTTACAAGTTGGCCATGGCCACCGGACGCCAGCGGTATCAGCTAACCAGCGATGGCTTCAAAGCCTATATCAAGGCCGTAGCGATGTTCTTGGCCGGTCGCGTCCACTTCGCCCAACTGGTCAAGGTCTACGGCGCATCGCGGGAAGGTGAGCAGCGGTACAGCCCGGCAGAGGTTGTGGATTCTGTCCCGTACATCGTCTTTGGAAATCCCGACCGGGACCGCATCTGCACCAGCCACATTGAGCGCCAGAACCTGAGCATCCGCATGGGAATGCGGCGCATGACGCGCCTAACCAACGGCTTTTCAAAGAAGTGGGCCAATCTGGAAGCCGCATACTCTCTCTGGTTCGCCTATTACAACTTTTGCCGAAAGCACCAGACGTTGCGGATCACCCCGGCGATGGAGAGCAAGCTCACGGATCACGTTTGGACGCTGGCCGAGTTGATCGGCGTAAAGTGAATTGCGGAGGGAATCTATGGTGCGTCTGGAGGATTTGGTTGGCAAGGAGGTAACACTCGCTTTGATCGACAGCGAGGAAGCTGGCTACGACGTTGTTCTCCATGGAGTAGAGAACGGCGGTATTTGGAGTGAGAGCAACGAGCTAGAACAGCGCATTGGCCATCGCAGGGGAAAGTCTGTTGGTCTTAAGCCTGCAAAGAAGGCAGTGTTTTTCTACCCTTACTCACAGATTTTCTTTTTGGTTGCGTACTCGACGGAACTATAGAAAAGAAATCGGGGGGGAGTTTTAGTCGGCTAAGGCGCTCCTCGATTGTTTCAGGAGCAGTCTTACGACGGGTTCTCTTTTTGGTGGACACAACGAGCCTCCGGCGCAATAATGCGCGTAGAGGTTCCCGCCTCACAAGGCCAACGATGAGCCCCGCCCTGGCAGGCGGGGTTTCTATTTGTCGCCATTCTACCAGCAACGCACTAATAGGACACTACCCTGTTTGCCCGCAGGCGCGAACCGGCCCAGCAACGACGCCATCCGCGGGTTCAGCCGCAGCCGCTCCGTCTCGTCCTTCAGCAATCCCGCCGGGTCGGCCGCGGTCTTCATCGCATAGCGCAGCCAAGAGAGCCGCATCAGCCACAGCACGTGCTCCGCGTCTCCCGCCCCGCCAATCCGGAACGACGTCCAACCCGAATCCGGAACCCGGTGGTGCTCCTCGGCCAGCCCCGCTTCAACCAGCACGTCGCGCACAGCGCGCGGAAACGGGATGTCCAGCATTCCCCACAGATGAAGGTGGCCAATCTCGGCCCGGTTGAAGCGGAACTCGCGTGCAACAAACTGGTGCGGCCGCACCGAAACCGAGGGCCAGGAGAGGATTTCGTTTTCGATCGCCTTCATGTGACTGCCCATCGCGCCATCCTCCGCAGATTTCCTTTTGGATGTCTCGCCGCAGCCGGGCGATTCCTCGCGCGGCCCCGATCGGCACCGTCAGACTACGATTAGCGTAAGTTTCACCGCGAGGCGATCCCATGACCCCAGCGAAGGCCCGCACCGTCACCGTTCCCGTCGCCGGTTCAGCTCGCAACGCTGCCCAGGCGCTTATCGAGAGCTACGCCGTCAACGACCGCATGTATCAAATTGTTTTGGAACATCTCGATCCCGCCGCCTGGCGCGCCCGTCTGCCCGGAATCAGAGGCCGGACCATCGCCGACATCGTCGCCCACGTCCTGAAGAACAACCGCTTCAGGTCCCGCCGGCACGACCGAGCGCCAGCGCCAGCGCCAGCCCACGCAAATACCCGGCGGGGTTGCCCACCAGGGCAACCAAATGCGCCGTAGCCGCGCCGGCCATTCCTTGCTTCTTAATACAGTAGGTGCGCCGCGCCTCGTCGGCCTCCGCGTCCGTCAGCTTGTCCAGTGGCCGGTCGGGGGGGGGGGGTAATGGACGCGGTCTCAATGCGGAACCCAAGCGCGCGAGGCTGAACCACCTCGCGCAGTACGAAGATCATCGAAAGCGTAGGGTAAGTGCTGATGAGATAAGCGATCGAGCGAACGGGAGCCGGCGATAACGTCGGGGCCTCGGGCATCTGGGCAGGCGCGTCGGTTTGGGCGTGTTCTTGCATCGAGCGAGCGCCGTCGGTTGAGGCGCCCCGACGCCGTAAGATAGGGTGGGCCTCGGCTCGGGATGCAATCACGCGGCCAGATTAAATAATAGACGGCGATTCGCCGGACCACGAGCGTTCGTCAGCATCTATGCAGCAGGGCAGGGAACTCGAGGAGATCGGCTGCTGATCATGATGGAATTCCACATTGCGCGCAGCGTCCGGGAGCGCTACGGCTTCTCCGAGTCGCTGTTTTCCTTTACCGGCAACGTGGTCCTGGCCAACATGCCCGCCTGCCGCCAGCTTACCCACCGCATGAACCAGGTGCGCCAGGCGGACAAATTTCCCGAGCGCGCCGTCCACGCCGGCCAGCTCTACGCCATGGGCCTGATCGACGAAGCCAGCCACGTGGTCATGGCCCGCTATCGTCAACAGTTCGATCCTCAGGTCATGAAGTCCGCGCTGGACTGGTTCGCCGCCCAGGTCGGTCCCGAGTCCCTCGAAAAAATGCTCCGCACCTTCGTCGAGATCTTCCCCGGCCAAAGCGTGATGCGCGGCGACGAAACGCCGGCCCAGTGGCTCGCCGGCTCCACAGGCGCCATCGCTCACCGTGAAGCCGCGCTCGAAGAGATGATGCTTCTGTGGACCGCGAACCGCAACGAAGCCTTCAAGCCCTTCGAAGAGCTTTTCGCGGAAACCGAGCTCGCCGAGAAAACCGTTTACCGCAAAATCGCCGCGCGCATGAGCGAGTATTTCGCCTCCCGCCCGCTGATTCCCGTCCCCGGCGCAAAGGCGATGAACCTGCTCGACCTGCTCCGCCTGCCTGCGCTGCGCTCGCCCAAATCGCTCAGCGACCAGTTGGCCATCGTCCGCGAGTTCTGGGGACCGCTGCTCGGCGACGAGCTCGAGCGCCTGCTCGACATGGCCCTCGAAGTCCTGCGCGAAGAAGAACTCGCCGTCTGGATGCTTTACAACCCGCAGGCGGGCGAGGCCGACGGCCGTCAGCGGCGCCCGCAAGGCGGCATCACCAGCCAGTCCGAAGTTCCGCAGTTTTCGAGCGCGGCCTTCGAGTACGAGCGTTTCTCTTCAGACACAGCCTGGATGCCCGGCGCGGTGCTCATCGCCAAGAGCACTTACGTGTGGCTCGCGCAGTTGAGCCACAAATACGACCGCCACATCGGCCGTCTCGACGAAATCCCCGACGAAGAGCTGGCTCTGCTCGCCCACCGCGGCCTCAATTCCCTCTGGCTCATCGGCGTGTGGGAGCGCAGCCGCGCCTCCAAAACCATCAAGCAGCTCTGCGGCAACAACGACGCCGTCGCCTCCGCCTACTCGCTCTTCGACTACACCATCGCCGAAGACCTCGGCGGCGAGCCGGCCTACATCGGCCTGCGCGACCGCGCCTACCACCACGGCGTGCGCCTGGCCAGCGACATGGTTCCCAACCACATGGGCATCGACTCCCCGTGGGTGGTCGAGCACCCCGACTGGTTCATCGCGCGCCCGGAGCCGCCGTACCCGGCCTACAGCTTCAACGGCCCCGATCTCTCCCACGACTCACGCGCCGAAATCAAAATCGAAGACCACTACTTCGAGCAATCCGACGCCGCGGTGGTGTTCCGCCGGCGCGACCGTTCCAGCGGCGAAACCCGCTACATCTATCACGGCAACGACGGCACCAGCTTCCCCTGGAACGACACCGCGCAGCTCGACTACCTCAACCCGGCAGTCCGCGAGCAGGTCATCCAGACCATCCTCCACGTCGCGCGCCTCTTCCCGGTCATTCGCTTCGACGCCGCCATGACCCTCGCCAAGCGCCACTTTCACCGCCTCTGGTTTCCCGGCCCTGGGTCGAGCGGCGCCATCCCCTCGCGTGCCGAGTACGGCATGTCCGACGCCGACTTCGACCGTCTCATGCCCAACGAATTCTGGCGCGAAGTGGTCGATCGCGTCGCCGCGGAGGTTCCCGGCACCCTGCTCCTCGCCGAAGCCTTCTGGCTCATGGAGGGCTACTTCGTCCGCACCCTCGGCATGCACCGCGTCTACAACTCCGCCTTCATGAACATGATGCGCGACGAGGAGAACGCGAAGTACCGCTCCGTCATCAAAAACACCCTCGAGTTCGACCCCGACATTATGAAGCGATACGTTAACTTTATGAGCAATCCCGATGAAAGGACGGCAATTGACCAGTTCGGCACCGGCGACAAATGCTTCGGCGTCGCGGTTGTCATGTCCACCCTCCCCGGCCTGCCCATGTTCGGCCACGGTCAGATCGAAGGTTTCACTGAAAAATACGGCATGGAGTACCGCTGGCCGCGGTACCAGGAGTCGCCCGACCACTGGCTCGTCGAGCGCCATGAGCGCGAGATCGCCCCGCTGCTCAAGCGCCGCTGGCTCTTCGCCGAAAGCGGCAATTTCCTGCTCTACGACTTCTTCGAGCCTTCGGGCTCGGTAGATGAGAACGTCTTTGCCTACTCCAACCGCAGCGGCCACGAGCGCGCGCTCGTCGTCTACAACAACCGCTATTCCACCACGCACGGCACAATCGACTTTTCCGCCGCCTTCGCCGACAAAGGCGCCGGCCAGCTTCGCCAGCGCCGCCTCAGCGAAGGCCTCGCGCTCACCGGCGATTACAGCGCCATTCTCGCCTGGCGCGATTCGCTCACCGGCCTCCACCACCTGCGTCGCGCCGGCGAATTATATGACCGCGGCCTGACCCTCGATCTCCATGCCTACCAGTCCTTCGTGTTTCTCGATTGGCGCGAGTTCCACGCCACGCCCGAGCATCCCTGGGACCGGCTCTCGGACTGGCTCAGCGGCCGCGGCGTCCCCAACCTCGATGACGCGCTCGTCGATCTCGAAATGCAGCCGGTGCACGATGCGCTGCGCGCGCTGCTCGATCGCAATTTCGTTCGCCAGTTCGCCGGCCTCGCCGAGCATCCGCGTTCTATCGCCGCCGCAACGGGTTTTGCATCCGAGCGCGAGCGGACCGAGTTCGTGGAACGCGCCTGGGTGCAGTGCGAAGCGCTGATGCGCACCGCGCGGAAGGCCTCGAGCTCCCGTCCGCCGCAGGAATCAGAAGCCGCAACGTCTGAACCGGCCCGCGCAGCCCAGCGCCCGGAATCCGCCCTCGCCGCATCGTTCCGTCGCCGCCTCCGCGCCGCGATGCGATTGCCGGCGCTTGAATCGCTCTTCCCCGCTCCCTGGCCGGCCTCCGCGCGCCGTGTGCTGCCCAGCGCCAGCCCCCAGTTCACGGCCACCGCCATGTGGGGTCCGGTCCTTGCCTGGTGCGCGCTCCAAACTCTAGCCGAATCCGTCAACCCTGACGCTCCCGAAAGCGCCGCCCTCGATCTCGCCGCCCTCAGCCTCACGGCCCTCGACCTTTTCGACCGTCTCCGTCTCCGCGAGCCCTTCGCGCACGCCTTCGGCCTGCTCGGATTCGAGGGCGAAGAAGCTTGGCGCGCCGCCGGCCGCATCAAGATCCTGCTGCTTACCGGCGTCGGCGTAAGCGCGGGCGAAGAACCTGCCGCCGTGCCCGCGCAGCCGCCCGAAGTGCAAAAGTCCGTAAGCGAATCGCAGAAGTCCGCCGCAAAGTCCGCAACCGGATCGCCCGCGGCTCGGCAAGGCGAGCAGATAGCCCTCACGCCCTCCCTCTGGCTCGATCCCGACGTCCGCTGGCTGACCGGCGTCCATGAAGCCGAGGGCCATTTCTACCTCATCCGCGAGCAGTACGAAGAGTTGCTCTGGTGGCTGCTCATGCCGTCCCTGCTCGAACTCGCCCCCGTGCCCGCACCTTCGCGCGCCGCAGCCGGCCGCATGGCCGTAACCATCGAAGAAGCCCTGGCCGCCGCCGAATCCGCCGGCTACCGCGTCGACGTTCTGCTCGGCCCCGCCCTTGCCGCGCTAGCCGCCGAAGCGACGGAACGGGAGGACGAGGACGGCGAGCTCAGAGAGGCATCTCCGGAAGCGCAGCCGTCATCCGCCGCCGAACCCGCAAAATAGGGATCGACAGCAAGCCCTCGCGGTGGCAAGTCGGCGTGCTCAACCAAGCCCGTGCCCCATCCATTCCGCGTTTTTTGCGGAATGGGTGGGAAGCCGCCACAGCCCACCCGCCGGCCTTCACAATCCCTTGCGCCGCCGAAACTCCCGCACCACTTCGACCGGGTTGCGATGCTGCGCATCCACAGCCTCGTTCATCGCCCGCATATCGTCGGCCGTGATCTTCCCTCCCAGCGCATTGAGCGCCGTCCCCATCGGCGGCCAGCGCCTCAGCGCATCGTCCCTCACCAGCGGCACGGCGTCATAAGGCGGAAAGAAATGCTTATCGTCTTCGAGCACCGTCAGCCCGAACTCCGCAATCTGCCCATCCGTGGAGTTAGCCGCAATCATGTCCACCTGGTGGTCGATCAGCGCGCGATAGAGCAGCCCCAGATCCATCACCCTCGGCGCCCCTGCAAACTTCAGCCCATACACTTTGCTCAGCCCCGGCAGCCCATCGGGTCGCTGCTCAAATTCGTAGCCCACGCCGAGCCGCCAATGCGGCGTGTAGCGCGCCGCCTCGCTCAGCGTGGTCAGGTGCAGCCTGTGCGCATCGTCCGTGCGGATGACCATCGCAAAAGTGTTCTCAAATCCCAGCGGCGCCGTTACCGTCACGTGGTAGCGCGAAGCATAAAGCCTCCGCACCGTCTCAAGCACCTGCTGCGGATTCCTGTCGATCGGCTGCTTCAAAATTGCCGTCAGCGCAGTTCCCGTGTACTCGACATACGTATCGATGCGCCCCGCAATCAGCGCCTGCTGGCAGATATAACTGCCCGCCAGCCAGAACCGCCGCTCCACTTTCAGATGAGCCTTGGCCTCGATCTCCTGCGCCAACAGCTCGCCCAGCAACGCCTGCTCCGTAAAGTCTTTCGCGCCCACCACCGGGTGGTCCGGCCGCGGCGGCTCGCAGCCGGTGAGCGCAACCGCGGCCAGCCCGCCCAGCAAAAATCGCCGACGCTTCATGCCGCCTGAATCCTGAACCGCCGCTCCAGCAGCCCCAGCGCCGCATCCGCCGCCAGCGCCAGCAGCGCCGCCGGAATCGCCCCCGCCAGCACCAGCCGGTTATCCACTGAAGCCACGCCGCGAAAGATCAGCTCGCCCAATCCGCCCGCGCCCACGGCGGCGGCAATCGTGGCAATCCCCACGCAGGTCACGGTCGCCGTCCGCAGCCCCGCCAGAATGAACGAACCCGCCAGCGGCAACTCAACTTTGAAGAGCCGCTGCGCGCCGGTCAGCCCCAGCGCACGCGCCACCTCCGTCACCGCCGGATCGATCCCGCGAATCCCCGCGTAAGTATTGCGCACAATCGGCAGCAGTGCATACGCGGTCAGCGCCACAATCGCAATGCGCGCCGCGCGGTCTCCGAGCCACGGCAGCGGCAACAGAAACCCGAACATCGCCAGAGAAGGAATCGTCTGCAGCACATTGGCCGCGCCGATCACCGGCCCCGCCATCCGCGGCGCCCGCGTCAGCCAGATCCCCGCCGGCGCCGCAATCAGCGTCGCCAGCAGCATCGCCGCCCCCGTCATCCACAAATGCTCGAGGGTCAGCTCCGCAATCTGCCCTCCATACTGCGCCAGAAAGCTCTGGTTCACGTTTGTGCCTCCCGTTTAGCCGCCCGCCGTCTTCGCCGACCCACGACGGATGATTCGCTGCAAACTGTGACCTTCTCAACTGTCTCACTTTTGGCGGTCCACTCCAACCCAGGTTAGTTCAGGATCAAACGGCCAGAGACCTATCGAAGCAAAATGTGATCGTGCGCACTGCAACCGGTGAGCGAAGGGCATAGTGTGCTTAAGAGACGGCGGAATGTGCGCCGAAGCGCGGGCGGGCGGGCAACGGTTCATAGAATGGGATGAACGGGGAGAAAATGGGGCTGGGCGGTGGATTCGGCCCGTCCCCGCTTGGCTAAAACCTGCCTCAAACTGGTAGCCTGATAAGAGAAGGTCTGCGTTTTCCGCTATGCTTTCAAGCCCTTATTTCTCATTGACAGTTTTGTTCGTGGCGGCGCTCGGGTTCGGACTGACGCCGCTGGGCCTGGCGTGGCTATGGGCGAAGACGTTTTCTCCGGCGAAGCCGAATGCGATCAAGAATGCGATCTACGAGTGCGGCCTCGAGTCGAAGGGCGATGCGTGGGTGCAGTTCCACTCCGGCTACTACCTTTACGCGATTATTTTTCTGATTTTCGACGTGGAAGCGGTGTTCTTGCTGCCGTTTGCGGTGTCGTTTACGGGATTGGGGACGGCGGCCATCGTGGCCATGCTGGTGTTTGTGCTGCTGCTGATCGAGGGGCTGGCGTGGGCGTGGGCCAAGGGGGTGCTGACGTGGGAGTGAGAAAGACAGTTCGTAGTTCACAGTTCGCAGTTCGCAGTTTTTTTCTGCCGGATGAGGTTCGTGAACTAAGAACTCTGAACTACGAACTATGAACTATTTACCGGAGCAAAGCCGCCAATGGCTGTGGATCAAGAGCTGAAGATCGAGATGGGCAAGCAGGGCGTGATTGTCACGACCATTCAGGAGCTCTACAACTGGGGGCGGCGGAGTTCGGTGTGGCCGATGAACTTCGGGCTGGCCTGCTGCGCGATCGAGATGATTGCGACGACCATGGCGCGGTACGATATGGCGCGCTTCGGGGCCGAGGTCTTCAGGGCGTCGCCGCGGCAGGCGGACTTGATGATCGTTTCCGGGACGGTGACCAAGAAGATGGCGCCGCAGGTGGTCCGGCTTTATAACCAGATGGGCGAGCCGCGGTATGTGATTGCCATGGGGGCGTGCGCGATTTCGGGAGGGCCGTTCAAGCAGGGCTACAACGTGCTGAAGGGGA
>JBOGLX010000087.1:0-10980 GCA_050745765.1 Occallatibacter sp.
CGGGCGACAATGTGTCGCTCAAGGTGGAGCTGATCACGCCGGTGGCTTTGGAAAAGGGATTGCGCTTCGCTATCCGCGAAGGCGGACGCACGGTGGGCGCGGGAACGATTTCGGAGATAGTGAAGTAAAGACAGTGGACAGTGAACAGTGGACAGACGCGGAATCTGCTGGAAACACAACAGTACGTGCCTGGGCAAGAAAAACTGATCACTGTTCACTGACCACTGATCACTGGGAGATTTGGAATGCGTGAAATTGTGACATTGCAGTGTACCGAGTGCAAGGAGCGGAACTACTCGACGACGAAGAACAAGAAGACGACCACGAAGCGTCTGGAGTTCAAGAAGTTCTGTAACCGCTGCCGCAAGCACCAGGTGCACAAGGAAACGAAGTAAAGGCAGCGGTCAGTGAACAGTGGACAGTGAACAGTCTCGCCGGGGCAGCGGCCTTTTCTGATCACTGATCACTGTCCACTGTTCACTGCTTTTAGGGGCGTAAGCTCAACGGCTAAACTGCCGGTCTCCAAAACCGGACTTGGGGGTTCGACTCCCTCCGCCCCTGCCAGATTTCAGTTGGAATGGGCCGGCGCGCGCGCCGGCGGCAAAGGAAAAGCAGCATGGCAACGAAGGCAACGCTCGCGAATGGGGAAGAAAGGGAGACTCCCGGCAAGTTGGCGCCGGCCAAGTTAGCGCCTGTGAAGAGGCGGGAGTCGAATTCGGAACCGAATATGTTCGATAAGGTTGTTGACGTCTGGAAGGACTTCACCCGCTTCCTGAGCGATGTGCGCGCGGAGATGCGCAAGGTGGTTGCGCCCTCGCGCAAGGAAGTCGAGGTGACGACGACGGTGGTGATCATCACCGTGTTCATCTTCGGCATGTTCTTCTTTGCCGTGGACACGATCTTCAATCACCTCATCACCAGGTGGCTGCTGCCAACCCTGATCAACCTGCACTGACGGCGCGGAAACGAGAGCAGAATGACTGAAGAATTGGAACAACCCGAGCAGCTGATAGAGGCCCAGCCGGAGCGTAACGAGCGCTTCCGGTGGTACATTCTGCACGCTTATTCGGGCTTTGAACGCAAGGTGAAGGAGTCGATCGAGAGCCGCGTGCAGGCCTTTGGCCTCGGCGGCCGCGTGGGCCGGGTCATGATTCCGACCGAGCCGGTGACGGAGATTGTCAACGGCAAGAAGCGCACCGTGGAGCGGGTCTTTCTGCCCGGCTACGTGCTCGTCGAGATGGAGCTCGACAACCAGCTCTGGCACGTGCTCAAGGACACGCCCAAGGTGACGGGGTTTCTGGGCACGGGCGACAAGCCGGTGGCGCTGTCGGAAGAAGAGGTCAGCTCCATCCTCTTCCGCAGCGAGACCGCGAAGGACAAGCCGCGGCTCAAGATCAAGTTCGAGAAGAGCGAGCAGGTGCGCATTACCGACGGGCCGTTTGCCAACTTCAACGGCCTGGTGGACGAGATCAACGAAGACCGCGAGACGCTCAAGGTCATGGTCACCATTTTTGGCCGCTCCACGCCGGTCGAACTGGAGTTCGGCAAAGTGGAAAAGATTGAGTAACTGCAGCTTCTGGCTACCAGGTCGCTGACCGTGTGAATTTGTTCCGGTTCAGATCTGAGCCATCCCAGGTTAGGCGCGAAAACAAAGACGCGCCGAACCTGGGACACCCAGGATTTGGTACATAATCAAGCGGTCAGAGACCTAGCTTCCAGCTTCTAACCGGTCGGGCTACCTGGCGGCCGACGGTTGAAAGCGAACGCTCAGAGCGCATTACCAAAAAACCGAATGAAGGGAACATCCAGCTAAAAGCTAGAAGCCAGGAGCTAGAAACTGGATGCAGAAGGAACGAATATGGCGCCAAAGAAAATCACCGGCTACGTTAAACTTCAAATCGAGGCGGCCAAAGCCACACCGGCGCCGCCGGTTGGGCCCGCGCTGGGCCAGGCGCAGGTCAACATCATGGAGTTCTGCAAACAGTTCAACGCGCGCACGCAGAACAAGGAGATGGCCGGGCTGACCATTCCGGTCGTCATCACCGTTTACGGCGACCGCACCTTCAGCTTCATCACCAAGACGCCGCCGGCCGCGGTGCTGCTGAAGAAGGCGGCGGGAATCGACAAAGGATCGGGCACGCCCAATAAGGAAAAGAAGGGCAAGGTGACCGAAAGCCAGGTGCGCGAGATCGCCACGCAGAAAATGCCCGACTTGAACGCCTCGTCGGTAGAGACCGCGATCAAGAGCATCAAGGGCACGGCGCGCTCCATGGGCATCGAAGTGGTGGCGTAGCTTAGAGCGGTTCCACAGTACTTGTAACCATTTGTAGCGTTCCCACAGGGTGGCTTTTTCTTGAGGAAAAAGCCACTTAACGTTTGTGCGTCGGGATACAGCAACTGTGGAACCGCTATAGCCCTTCAACGCACCCCGACGTTTCAGCGCGCATGGACGCAGCATGGCAAAGGCCCTCCCGCTCGGAGGGCCTTTTTGCGTGGAGTCGATCTGCGCTGCCCTACTTGGGCGGCGGAGTGAAGATCTCGCGCTTGCGCCCCGGTTCGGGTTTCGGCTTGGGTTTCGGCGCCTTCTTGACTTCTTTCTTGCCTCTGTCTTTGTTTCCCATGCTTGCAAGCATGACACAAAAACCTGCCCGGCGAAAAGTGCCTCGGATGGTGCATCGGAGCGTCGTTTCGTCCCGCTCCGCATCTTACAATCGAAAGCAGCGGAATTGAAGGTGAGAGAGGTGCGGATGGCATCGGTGACGGGAACGATTTCGGCGGCGCAGGCCGGGACGGTGACTCTCGGTGGGGATCTGAGGGTGCACCGGCTTGGCTTCGGAGCGATGCGGCTGACGGGCAAGGGAATCTGGGGCCCTCCGAACGATCGCGGCGCCGCTCTGGCTACGCTTCGGCGCGCCGTAGAACTGGGCGTGAACCTCATCGATACTGCTGACTCGTACGGGCCGTTTGTTTCCGAGGAGTTGATCGCCGAGGCGCTTTGGCCTTATCCGCAGGACCTTGTGATCACCACCAAGGCCGGCTGGGTGCGCCACGGCCCCGGCATGTGGCAGCACAACGCCAGCCCGGCGCACATTCAGCAGGCCATCGAAGGCAGCCTGAAACGGCTCAGTCTCGACCGCATCGACGTGTACCAGTTGCATGTGCCCGATCCGGCCGTGTCGTTCGACGCATCGGTCGAGGCGATTGCGCGGCTGCGCGAGCAGGGCAAGGTGCGCCACGCGGCGCTCTCCAACGTGACCCTCGAGCACCTGGAACGCGCGCGCAAGATCGTGCCCATCGTCTCCGTGCAAAACCGCTACAGCTTCTCGGATCGCGAGTGGGACTACCTGCTCGACCATTGCGAGGCCAACGGCATCGCGTTCCTGCCCTGGGGCCCGATGGCGCAGGGACGCAAGGCGAACGAGGCCGTTGAAAAGATCGCAGCTGCGCGCGGCGTCTCGACGGCCGTGGTTTCGCTGGCGTGGCTGCTGCGGCGCTCGCCGGTGATGGCGCCCATCCCCGGAACATCTTCGGTGAAGCACCTGGAAGAAAACGTCAGCGCGGCGGGGTTTGAGCTGACGGACGCCGAATTTGCCGAGTTGGGCGCGGTGGTTCCCAAGCCGTATTGGCTGCGGAACTAAATCAGCCTGAAGGAAAGAGAATGCTGCTTGAAGCACTGCGCGAAGAGGTTCTGAAGGCCAACCGCGAGATCGCGCGGCGCGGCCTCGCGCCGCACACCTTTGGCAATGCCAGCGGAGTGGACCGCACGGGCGCGGAGCCGCTGGTGGTCATCAAGCCCAGCGGCGTGGATTATGCGGCGCTGACGGCCGCTGATCTCGTGGTCACCGATCTCGATGGCAAAATCGTCGAGGGCAATCTGCGCCCTTCGAGCGACCTGGACACGCACACGCTGCTCTACCGAGAATTTCCCACGATCGGCGGCGTGGTGCACACACACTCGGAGTTCGCCACGTCGTGGGCGCAGGCCTGCCGGCCGATTCCGTGCCTGGGCACCACGCACGCCGACTACTTCCACGGGCCGGTTCCGGTGACTGAGCCACTCAGTGCCGAGGAAGTAGCCGGAGGCTACGTGCGCTCGACGGGCGCGGTGATCGTTCGCCGATTCCGTGCGGACGGCCTCGATCCGGTTGCGGTGCCCGGTGTGCTGGTGGCGGGCCACGCTCCGTTCGTGTGGGGCAAAAGCGTGGCCGAAGCCGTGGAGCACGCCGATGTGCTCGAGTACATTGCCCGGCTCGCGTTTCGCAGCGTACTGCTCGGCGCGTCCGATTCCGGACTGCCGGCGTACGTCAGCGAATACCACTACCTGCGTAAACACGGGCCGAAAGCAACGTACGGCCAGCGTTGAGGCGCTGAAGCAGGCCGGGCAGAGGCCTGCTCCGGCGCGCCGGTACGGCCTGCAACGGCATCGAAAAGCGGAATTTAGCGGTTCCTGGCTTTTGCTTTTTCGTTCTCTTTGCGGTCTACTAAATTACATAGATTGATCCCTTTCAATGGAGGCGGCCTCCCGTTTTCTGCATCTGAAATTTAAACCGGCGCGGCTTGAGGTGACTTTTCACGGAACCGGGAGTCCATATCCTGCGTATTCTCAATCGATTGCCGGATATGTCCTTCGGTAACCCCTGCATTTACCCCGCGTGGCAACCGACGTGCTACACAAAAGATCGATATAGAGTGCCCTCCCATGGAAACGAGCCTTCTGAACCGCCTGCAGGCGACGTTGCTGGCCATTGCGACGGCCGCGCTATTCGTGTTGGCGGTGCTGAATCTGCGTCAGGAGGGCCAGTTTCAACAGCCGTACGACGGGGTCTGGTGGCATGAGGTCGCGGGCGGGCTGAAGGCCGACCGCGTTCTGCCCGACATGCCCGGCCAGCGCGCCGGCATCCAGCGGAACGATCTGCTCACCGCCGTTGACGGCGTCCCCGTAAAGTCCATTGCGGATTACGAGCGCGTGCTTTACCGCACCGGGCCCTACATTCAGATTTCGTATTCGATTGTCCGCGACGGCATCCGGCTGGACACCGCCATCAAAGTGATCCCGGTACCGACGGACCGCAACCTGTACCAGGCCGAACGGCTTATCGGCCTGATCTACCTCGCCATCGGCATTTACGTCCTCTTCCGACGCTGGGGCGCGCCGCGCTCGACGCATTTTTATCTCTTCTGCCTGGTCTCATTCGCGTGGTACGCGCTCAAATATACGGGCGAATTCGATGCGCTGGACTGGACGGTTTTCTGGTCGAATGTGGCCGCCGAGGCGCTGCAGCCGGCGCTCTTTCTGCATTTCGCTCTCAGCTTCCCCGAGGAGCGCTTCAAGAAGCTCAGCCGGCGATGGCTGCTGCCGTTGGTTTACGCACCGGGCGCCGGCCTGATGGGCCTGTGGATCTGGGCCATCGAAACGCGCGCCGCGACCAAGCTGCTGCTGGACCGCCTGAACCAGACCGCGACCGCTTACGATGCCGCGTTTTACGTGATGGCTGCGCTTCTGTTCCTGCGCAGCTATAGCCGCGCCGATTCGCCGCTGCTGCGCCAGCAGTTGAAGTGGGTGACGCGCGGCACGCTGCTGGCGGTTGCGCCGTTCACGCTCCTCTATGCCGTTCCCTACCTGCTTGGCCTCCACACGCCCACGCCGCTGACGGATGCGGCCTGCCTTTCCCTGGTGTTTCTGCCGCTGACGTTCAGTTGGGCGATTGTGCGCTACCGGCTGATGGACACGGACCTGATCTTCAAGCGCGGCGTGGCCTACACGCTGGCCACGGGCCTGGTGCTCGGCGCCTACTTCGGCATCATTGCGCTGGTTGCGGTGCTGGTGCACAACGGTGTGCCGGAGGCGGTGCGGGAGTGGGGCCTGGCCATCGCCATCGTGGCGGCGATGGCGATCTTCGAGCCGCTCAAGCGGCGCATACAGGGCTGGGTCGACCGGGCTTTCGACCGCCATCGCTACGACTACCGCCATGCGCTGGTCGAGTTCGGGCGCGGGCTGAGCTCGGAGACCGATCTGCGCGCGCTTCTTCAATCCATCGTGCAGCAGTTGCCGCGCACGCTTCTGGTGGCGCGGGTAGCCGTCTTTCTGTCGGATGAGACCGGGCGCCTGCGGCTGGCGGCGTCGCACGGGCTGCCCGAGGAGGTGAGCGCCGCGCAGGAGCAGCTTGCCCTCGGTTTTCTCGACTTCGACGGCAGCCGCGAGCACTCACACATGTTTTTTGAAAACGCGCAGCAAACGCCGCATCTGCCCGAGGCCGAGCAACGCACGGCCGCGCTGCTCGACTTGAACTACTATCTTCCCTGCCGCGTTGCTCAATCGAAGCCAAACCACATTCAGAATGACCACCGGAACGGGTCAGGAAACGGGCCAGGAAACGGGTCAGGACACGGGTCAGGAAACGGGCCGGGAGACGGATTGGGGAACGGATCGAAACACGGCCTGGGGAGCGGCGCATCGTCAGCCCGCACCATCGCCGTGATCGGCCTGGGCCGCACGATTGGCGGCGACTTTCTCTCCAGTGAAGACGTGGAGCTGCTTTCATCCCTGGCCAGCTACATCGGCATCGCGCTGCAGAACGCCAGCCTCTATGCCCGCCTCGAGGAAAAGATCGGCGAGTTCGAGCGCCTCAAGGAGTTCAACGAGAACATCGTCGAATCCATCAACGTGGGCATCTTCGCCCTCGATCTCGAGGGCCGCATCGAAAGCTGGAATGCGCAGATGGAGGCCATGTATGCCGTGAGCCGGGCCGAGGCGCTGGGCGAAGAGCTTCGTACCGTCTTTCCGGCGGAGTTGGTCGATGCCGTCGAGGGGTTCCGCAACGAGCCCGGCGTACACCATTTGTACAAGTTCCGGCTGACCACGCGAGCCGGCGAACAGCGCACCGCGAACATTGCCGTGGCGCCGCTGCTGTCGCGGGATTTCATTTCGGTGGGCAGCATCGTGCTGGTGGACGACATCACCGACCGGGTGACCCTGGAGGCGCAGTTGAGTCAGGCCGACAAGCTCAGCTCCATTGGCTTGCTGGCGGCCGGCGTGGCCCACGAGATCAACACGCCGCTGGCCGTTATCGCCTCCTACGCGCAGATGCTCGCCAAGCAACTGCGCGGCGACGCGCGGCTGGGGCCGGTGCTCGACAAGATTACGCAGCAGAGCTTCCGCGCGGCGGAGATCGCCAACGGGCTGCTCAACTTCTCGCGCACGTCCACGACGGAATTTCGCAACACCAACCTGAACCAGGTGATTCGCGACACGCTTTCGCTGCTCGAACACCAGTTCAAGACGGCGCAGATCCTGGTCGATCTCGAGCTGGCGGACCAACTGCCGTCGATTCACGGCAACCCCGGCAAACTGCAGCAGGTCTTCCTCAACCTGATGCTGAACGCCAAGGAGGCAATGCCCGGCGGCGGCCGTTTGCGCGTGGCGACTTCAGTCAACGGCCAGGTGGAAGCGATGATTTCAGATTCGGGCTCCGGCATTGCGCCCGAGCACCTCAAACGCATCTACGATCCATTCTTCACCACCAAGACCACCCCCAAGCCCGGCGACCGGCGCGGCACAGGACTGGGTCTTTCCGTCTCCTACGGCATCATTCAAGAGCACGCCGGGAAGATTCATGTGGAGAGCGCAGTCGGCGAGGGTACAACCTTCCACCTGGAGTTTCCCTTATTGAGGAATTCAGTACATGCCTGAGTTAGAAATGCCCTTGACCCCTCCTGTTTCGCCCCTTCCCGTTTCCGCGCCGGCAAGCATCGGAAATCCGGTCACGGCGAGCGTTCTTGTCATCGACGACGAAGCCGGCATCCGCGAATCGCTGGAGGTGCTGCTTTCGCTCGAAGGCTATGCGCCGAAGATGGCCGCGGACGGCGCAGAAGGCTTGCAGATGCTGGAGCACGACACCTTCGACCTGGTGCTGCTGGATCTTGCGCTGCCCGGCCGCAGCGGTCTCGAACTGCTGCCCGAGATCAAGGAGCGCCAGCCCGATCTGCCGGTCATCATGATCACCGCTTACGGCACGGTGGACAATGTGGTCGAGGCCATCCGCGCGGGCGCGGAGAACTTCGTCCAGAAGCCGTGGGACAACGAGAAGCTGCTGGCCGACATCCGCTCGGCCGTCGCGCGGCGCAAGGCGGAGGAAGAGAATCTTCAGCTCAAGCGCACGCTGCGCCAGCGCTACAGCTTTTCAAACATCGTGGGCAAGAGCGAGATCATGCTCAAGGTCTTCGACCTGGTGGCGCAGGTCGCGCCCAGCCGGTCGACGGTTCTGATTCAAGGCGAGAGCGGAACGGGCAAGGAGCTGATCGCGAAGGCCATTCACGCCAACTCGCCGCGGCGCGACAAGCCGTTTGTGCCCATCAACACCGGCGCCATGCCGCCGGAGCTGCTCGAATCCACGCTGTTCGGCCACGTAAAGGGCGCGTTCACTTCGGCCATTTCGTCGAAAAAAGGCCTGTTCGAAGTCGCCAACGGCGGTACGCTCTTCCTCGACGAAATTGCGACCATGGGCACGGATTTGCAGGCGAAGATTCTGCGCGTGCTGCAGGACCGGCGCTTCATGCACCTGGGCGGCGTGCAGGAGATTCAGGTGGACGTGCGCATTCTGGCCGCGACCAACATCGACCTGCGCCAGGCGGTGCGCGACGGCCGCTTCCGCGAGGACCTGTTCTACCGGCTCAACGTAATCACCGTGGATCTGCCGCCGCTGCGCGCGCGGCGCGAAGACATTCCGCTGCTGGCCCAGCACTTTTTGGACTTCTACGCCAACGAGAACGGCCTGCCGCCGCGCAAGCTCTCGGCAGACGCGCTGCGGGCGCTGGTCGATTACGACTGGCCGGGCAACGTGCGCGAGCTCGAGAACTCGATCGAGCGCGGGGTAGTGCTTTCAAATGGGCCGACCATCGGCTCGGATCTGCTGCCCGGCCACATTACAGGGCGCAGCTTTCAGGACGCGCTGCTCGAGCACAATCCGAACTCGTCGCTGTTCGACATTCTGGAAGTGATCGAGCGGCGCATCATTGTGGAGAAGCTGGAGCGCTGCAACTGGAACCAGACCGACGCCGCAGAACAGTTCCGGATTCCGTTGTCTACGCTGAATCAGAAGATTAAAAGGCTGAATGTTGAAATACGGAAGAAGGGTAGAGAATAGGCAATCGGCGCGTCGCATGCTGAGAAGAAGCAACCGCAGATCCTTCGACTTCCTTCGCTGCGCTTCGGTCGCTCAGGATGACAGATTGCTTTTTGGGCGGTCGATTCAAGTGCCGAGCGCAAACTTCCGCGCCGATTCCAGCAGCTCAGCCACCGATTCCTTCGAGCACGACTCCGTGTAGATGCGCATCAGCGGTTCGGTGCCGCTGGCGCGGAGCAGCAGCCAGGTTTCGGCCGCACTGGGCTTTGTTGCCGCTTCGGGATTGTCGAGATAGAATTTCACCCCGTCGAGGGTCTCGATGCGCAGGATGGGCATTCCGGCGAAGATGGGGTCGCCGGGCTGGAGGACACGCGCGCGGGCGATGGCCGCGCTCTTGATCTCGTCGGGGATGTGCAGATCGATGCGGCCGTACTGGTGCTCGCCGTACTCGGTCTGGAGGTCGGCGACTAGCTGGCCCAGCGTTTTACCCTCCTCGGCCATTACGTTAGCGAGCAGCAGGGCGTTGAGCAGGCCGTCGCGCTCGGGCAGGTGACGCTGGAAGCCGATGCCGCCGGACTCTTCGCCGCCCATGACGATCTCGCGCTCCAGCATCAGGTCGCAGACGAACTTGAAGCCGATGCCGTGCTCGATCAACTGGCGGCCGTGTTTGGCGGCGATGCGGTCAAGCATCTTCGTCGTGTTGAAGGCGCGCGTGACGGCGCCGGGCCAGCCCTTGCGGCGCAGCACCCAACTGAGCAGCACCGAATAAATTTTGTGGGGATCGACGAAGTTGCCGTGCTCGTCGGTTGCGCCGATGCGGTCCGCGTCGCCGTCGGTGCAGAGGCCGGCGTGGCAGCCGCTGGCGACGACAGCTTCGCCGAGGGCGCGGATGTGCGGCTCGATGGGTTCGGGATTGATGCCCGGAAAGAGCGGGTCGGGATTCGCGCGAATCTGCATGTGCTCGACGCCGATGCGGGCAAAAATTCTGGAGAGAATCGTCCCTCCGGCGCCGTACATGGAGTCGATGCAGAACTTCATCCCCGATCGCGCGATCAGGCCGAGGTCGGCGAAGCTTTCGATGGCCTTGAGGTACGGCGGCAGGAAGTCGACTTCGACAATGGGCGCGGGCTGCGCGGGACGCGGCGCGGGCTTGCCGAGGTACGACTCGATGGCGGCGATGATGGACGGCTTGCCAGAGCCGCCGTACCAGGCCTTGTACTTCACGCCGTTCCACTGCGCGGGGTTGTGCGACGAGGTGATCATGATGCCGCCGGCCGCGCCGCGCTGGCGCACGCCGAAGCTGAGCGCCGGAGTGGGCCTGACGGCGTTGGCGAGCATGACTGGAATGCCGGTGGCGGCGGCCACTTCGGCGCAGGCGCGCGCGAAGGCTTTGGAGCCGAAGCGCGTGTCGTAGCCGATGCAGAGGCCTTTGGCGGAGTCTTCTTCGGCGTGGACGTAGGCGGCAATGGCTTCGGCGGCGGCGCGGACGTTGGCAAATGTGAAATCGTCGGCGATGACGCCGCGCCAGCCGTCGGTGCCGAATTTAATTGCGGGATGAGGGGTGGACGAGCCTGCGGTGTCCATGCTGATGAGTGTAAATAACTGCGCTGTGCAAAGCTCTTAGGGCGGCCGCTTCAGGAAGAGAAACTCGCTACATTGAGACAAATCCTGTTGGTTAGAGCAATTCCGGAGTAGGTGTATCCCGAAGAATCCGGCAAAATCTTCCCGCCCGTTTTGCATATAATTATGCCCCTTTGGCGCACAATTCTTAAGTAGAGGGTTCCGGGCATGGCACAGCCCGTCGAGGTCTGACAGGCAGGCGAAGGAGAACGCGCCGCGATCTCGAAAAATCCCTGCT
>JBOGLX010000088.1:0-3449 GCA_050745765.1 Occallatibacter sp.
CAATTAGAGCGAAACCAGGGTTCCTGTGTCCTCTTTAGTCTCGGTCGGGGCAACTGGCAGCGGAACGGTCTTCAAACGGCCTTCAAAACGGCAGGCAGCTTTAACAGCCCTTAAATAGGGCTAAAATGGCCTAAAAACGGATTTTTTGTATACTACTTGGTAACCTAGCGTATTTCGCAAGCAATTCATTGCATGCGGCTTACAACACACAATGCACTGAAAATAGGGCGATTTGCACTCCCCCCCCACCCCCCACCCGCTTCAGGGGGGTGCGGAGGCGGGATTTTTCCAGATCGCGGCGCGTTCTCCTTCGCCTGCTGTCAGACTTTGACGGGCTGCGCCGCGCCCGGAACCCTCTACTCAACAATTGTGCGCCAAAGGAGCAAAATTATATGCAAAACGGGCGGGGAAGATTTTGCCGGCATCTTCGGGATGCACCTACTCTGGAATTGCTCTAAAATGCCGCAGTGCCAAAGGCCGCCCTTAATTTTGTTGCACCTTCAGCAGGGCTGAAGTCACGCCCTCCTCAAGTGCGTGGAGTTTTTCCGCAGCCGGTGAAGTCGTGCTCTGTAACTGAACCGCGACGCATTCATCGCATTTCCCGCCATACCGGAGCCCACACGATATTCCTTTTCTTTTATTGGGGCGAAACTTGTTTCGCAGCGCGGGCGGGATGGTTACTGGCTCGCTTCCTGCACGCCCTCAAGTTCTTTCTCGGGCTTCGCATAGTAGCCGCGGATGGTTCTTACAAACAGGCGACCGTGGCCGGGCGCACTCGCTTCGACGTGAACCGCACGGTAGCCGCCCAGCGTGAACGGCCGGGACGAATGGTAGTCGATGACGTATTGCTCGCGAATGTCGCGGGCGACCTCGGCGGCGATGCGGTTTACATCCGCTAAAGAGTTGGGAAAGTAGGCGATGCCGCCGGTATCGTCGGAAAGCGTTTCAAGGGCGTTGCGGGCTTCGGCAGCTTCGTCTCTGGGCGTGTCGTAGATCAGGCCGATGGAGTAAACCACGGGGCCTCCCAGGTTCTGCACGCGGCGGATGGCCTGCTGCAGGCTAAGCTCCGAAGCGTTGTCCGCGCCATCGGTGACGATGAGGAGCACCTGGCTGCGATGCCTGCCGGCCCTGGACAGTTCGTCGGCCGAGGCGGCTACGGCGTCGTAGAGGGCCGTAGGTCCGCGCGAATCGAAGCGCGAAAGGCCGCGGTCGAGCGCGGTGAGGCTCGAGGTGAATCCCTGGTCGAGATAGGCGCGATCGGAGAAGTTAACCACAAAGGCCTCGTCGCGCGGGTTCGAGTCAGTGAGGAAATTCATGGCGGCCATGTTGACGGCTGCGCGCTTGTCGCGCATCGACCCCGAGTTGTCGATCAGGACGCCCATCGAGACGGGTAGGTCCTGGTGCAGAACGGAGTTGACCGTCTCCGCAGCGCCGTCTTCCCATACCCGGAAGTCGCCTCGCTTGAGATCGGTGACGATCTGGCCCTTTTCATCCACCACTGTGCAGTTCAACAACACTTCGTCCACGTTGGTGCGGTAGACATACATGCCATTCTGGTTCTTTTGAAGGGAGGTGGTGTTGTTGGGCGAGACCGGCGCCGGGGTGGTTACCGCGGCCGTCGGCGGCGGCGCGGGCGAGGGCACGGGGTCGCGGTCCACATTGAGAGGCGGCTGAATCTCCGGCTGCGTCGGATTCCACTGGACCGCCGGGGAGCCTGGCTGCACGGCCGGCGCGGGCTGCGTCTGAGACCATGAATACGATCCGGCGCAAAACGCAATTGCCGCTATCAAAACAATGGATGAGCGAAGTTTCGCAAAGAGCGTCGAGAACATAGCTGTGGGCGAGGGCACAAAAGGCCTCACCTCATTTGATGCGAGCATGTGGCGAAGCAGAGAGGTTTCGCGCGGACAAAAACGAGGTTTCGCGCGGACAAAAACGCGCATTGTCAACGATCTGAATCCAGTGCGGTGGTGGAAAAGCGCCGGCGGTTTTGGCAATTGGCAGCGGGGGTGCTTGGGCCGGTTATCTCAGGCAACTCGGCGATCGTTCACAGCATCTATCCATCCGCTAAGCAGCGCATTTTAGCGGGAGTAATCTACGTGTAATCTTACCGTCTTTTTCCATCCGGCAGTGTCATATCTCAGGTCAGGAGTTCACGACGATGGGAACCTCTGTTCAGGAACCAGCAGCCAACCCGCAGAACAACCATGCCTCAACCGGTCCCGTCCAGGCGGAGCTGGATCCCATGGTGATGATTCTTCAAGGCTTGCAGGCCATGAAGGAAGGGGACTTCAGCGCCCGTCTTCCCGTTTCGTGGACCGGGTTGCCCGGCAAGATTGCCGACAGCTTCAACGAGATTGTGACCGCCAACGAGCGGATGGCCGTTGAGCTGAAGCGCGTAGGCCAGACGGTGGGAAAAGAAGGCAAGACCCGGGAGCGGATCCATGTGGAGCGCCGCCGCGGCGCCTGGGGCGAAATGGAAGTTTCGGTGAACACGCTGGTGGAGGACCTGCTGCGCCCGACGGCGGAGGTTACGCGCGCCATCGCCGCCGTGGCCCAGGGCAATCTGACTCAGACCGTCAGGCTGGATGTCGACGGGCGGCCTCTCGAAGGCGAATTCCTGCGCTCGGCGAACCTCGTGAACACCATGATCCAGCAGTTGGGCGTGTTCACGGAGGAAGTAACGCGCGTAGCGCGCGAAGTCGGCACCGACGGAAAGCTTGGCGGACAGGCTGCCGTGCCGGGCGTGGCTGGAACCTGGAAGGACCTGACCGACTCCGTCAACTCGATGGCTTCGAACCTCACCGGCCAGGTACGCAACATCGCCGAAGTGGCCACCGCTGTGGCCAGCGGCGATCTCTCCCGCAAGATCACCGTGGACGTGCGCGGCGAAATCCTTCAATTGAAGGAAGCCATCAATACGATGGTCGACCAGTTGCGGTCCTTTGCTTCCGAAGTAACGCGCGTGGCGCGCGAAGTGGGCACCGACGGCAAGCTCGGCGGCCAAGCGGTGGTTCCCGGCGTGGCCGGAACCTGGAAAGATCTTACCGACTCCGTCAATGCCATGGCCGGCAACCTCACCGCCCAGGTGCGCAACATTGCCGAGGTGACCACGGCCGTGGCCCGCGGCGACCTCTCGCGCAAAATCACCGTCGACGTGAAGGGCGAAATCCTGGAGCTCAAAGACACCATCAATACCATGGTGGACCAGCTTCGCGCCTTCGCTTCGGAAGTCACCCGCGTGGCCCGCGAAGTCGGAACGGACGGCCGCTTGGGCGGCCAGGCGCAAGTGCCCGGCGTCGGCGGCACTTGGAAGGACTTGACCGACTCGGTCAACTCCATGGCCGGCAACCTCACCGGCCAGGTTCGTAACATCGCCGAGGTCGCCACGGCGATCGCCAGCGGTAACCTTTCCAAGAAAATCACGGTGAACGTCAGCGGCGAAATCC
>JBOGLX010000089.1:0-1507 GCA_050745765.1 Occallatibacter sp.
ATGCGCCAGGAAGGACGGGCTCTGCATGAAGAACGCGGAGAACGCGGCCATGCCGAAGTCGGCCATGGCGTAGGTGGTGTTCTGCCCCTGCCGCTGATCGGGGATCGACAGGCAACAGCGCCGAACCGCGGCGATCAGGCGATCCGTAGTGCTCACCACCCCAGCGAATCGACAAAGCCGCCGCGCCGGAAGCCACCATCTGCCTATCGCCGCCGATTTATCCGCGACTGTTGCAATCCAGACTCACCCTGGCACGCCAACCCAGGCAGCGCCGCAACCCCGATCCCCCTATCGGGCATCCGAATCCGCCACGCTTGGACAAAATGAGAATTGCTGGCCTATGAGAACGCAGCCGCGCCGAGGTGCGCCCGCTCCGGCGGCGACCGGGTGCATCCGCATACACCCCCCGACTTCGTTTCTTGTTTTATGCGGCTTGTTCTACGGAATGGGTCTGTCTTCGCTGCATCATGCTTCTGGGTGTTCCGAGCGCCGTCCGCCCGATGGCCCCCAATTCAGCCGCCCCTGTCCCGTACTGCACCGGCGGGTGGATTATGGTGCACCCCCGACAGCTTGCGCATGCATTGCAACCGGCATCGCTTGACCGATATCATTCGCCAACTGAACTGACAACGCAAGTGGGTATTATGGCAGCAACAGTTAAACAAGCCGACGCCGAAGCGCTCCGGCGGAATGAGCAGAAATGGGGCAAGCCACTGATAGCGGCGGGCTGGAACGCCTTCCCCAGCACCATCATTGAGAAGCAGCAGGCGCTGGGGCTCGATCCGGTCGATATGAACATCATCCTTCACCTTACGAACTACTGGTGGACGGCCGAGAAGCTCCCATTCCCTTCCGTCGAGACCATCGCCAACGCGATTGGTTTGAAGCCGCGCGCCGTGCAAAAGCGGATCAAGGCACTGCATGAGCTTGGCCTGCTTACGAGGACGGAGCGCCGGAAGACGCGGCATGGCAGCGATACCAACCTCTACAGCTTCGAAGGCCTCATCAAGGCGGTACAGCCCTTTGCCGAAGAGAAGTTGGCGAAGCGCGAGCGGCAGGCCCACGAAGAAAAGGAGCGTCTGGCGCGCAAGAAGCCTCGGCTCACCCTCCTCAAAACCGAGGAGGGGTGATCGAGATCGCGGCGTAGCTCAACGGACAGAGCGCTCCGTTTTCGACATAGCTGGACGGTTCGCAGCCCCAGTCTATGGATGGAGAGGATGCGGGTTCAAGTCCCGTCGCCGTGCCCACCCGATTAGCACGTGATAACGAAGAGCGTTTTTGGCTTACCGGCGCGGCCCCCACCATCCAGCGCCCACCGCCACGCCTGTGCCCCGCGCCGCCAAACCAAAAACGCTCTTCGTTATCAAGAGTAAACCCAGTCCATGCCCGCAACCATCAACGCCACATCGTGTGCGGCCCGGCCGGCGCGGATCGCGATGAGCTGGCGGCCGAGTATCACCGCGCGCACAAGCTCGCCGGCGTTCCGCCGGGAAGCATCGTGAGGCCG
>JBOGLX010000090.1:0-27738 GCA_050745765.1 Occallatibacter sp.
GCTCTTGCCTCGCTCGTAAAGTTCGAGAATGCGCTTGCGAAGAGGGCCAGGTATGGCTTGCATGCCCCTACCCTCTCACAAGCGTTCGCATTCTTCAAGCTACATTATTTATGGACATGCTTTAGAAACCAGCGTTCTCGGGATTCTCAGCGCGTCAGGCCGGTGATTCAGCAATTCCGAGGAGCGTTATCCGCCCTCTGCTGTTCAGGGCTCTCCATTGGCCCTTGCCGTATAGCAGCTTTCCCGCGGCGGAGGCGCACAATAGTCAAAACGATCACCACAACCGCGAAGACGATAAAGCCAAACATATTCAGGCGGGTTAGGAATCGAAATAACCGCCGCCAACTGCTGGCCAGAAAGAATCCGGCAAGCCCGGTGGCTACAGCCCAAATCACCGCGCTGACGATATTGAAGAACAGAAAACGCCGAAGCGGCATTGCGAATACCCCTGCCAGAAGGCCGACCACTTCGCGCAGACCTCCCACGAACCTGGCGAGCAGTATGGCCCATCCGGCGTTGCTCAAAAAAACCGATTGAGCCTGCTTATACCGCTTTGACGACATGAGCAGCTTGCGCCGGTGCCGCTCGACGAACGCTCGTCCGCCCACGCGCCCGATCAGAAAACCCACGAATTCACCGAGCGCAGCCCCCGCTATCCCGGCCAGTATCGCCCACGTGAGCTGCAGATCGCCTCTCCTCGCCAAAAAGCTTGCAAAGAACAGCGTGGTCTCGCCAGGCAGTGGTACGCCCAAGTTTTCTAGGAACGTGGCGCCCAAAACGGTCCAATAGCCGTAGTGGCGAAAGAAGTGAGACAGGACGAGGTAAACGTGATGCTCCATGATTTTGGTGACACGCCCTAGGCCTGAACGGCGTCAGGTCTCCCCGGCGCCTGCCCGGGATCGGGATAATGTTGGCTGAGAGCCGGTTTCCGTGACGGAACCCCGGGGTAGCTATCTCTGAAATGGCGATGCCGTGTCAAGTAGTTTTCTCGACAGGACTTTCCTCATTTTTTCGGGCTCATTTGGCCTAACCGCGCCAAGTAAGGGTTTTACCGGTTTTAGAAAGTGGACGGGTTTGAATTCCCAACGTTCTGCTGAAAGGTAAGAAAATCCCGCCCTTTGAGCCACTCGATCTGGGGGCTGCTTCCCTGCGGCAGCGCCTCCAACCGCGGATTTTCAAGCTTTTTGACACTTCCGCACTGACGGGAAAACAGTGCCGCGCTCGGATTGGCCTGCAAATCGTGGTTGATCTAACCTTGCCCTCGAAAAAATGAGGAGAGTCCTGCTCGTCATAACCCTCGACAGGCGGACGCGCCCAGCCTGAAGCAGATGGATCAGTATCCAAGTGGCCTGCTACACAAACAAGGCGGACAGAAGCATCTCGGAGAGCCTGCGCGCAGGCGACATCTCCATCTTCGGCACGTTCAAGCAAAATGCTAAGGCTGATCACCGATAGATTATAATATCTGTCTAGCTGCACTTCGGTGAAGGGACTCTCCTTCGATTCACATTCAGTTTTAACGCTTGCAGCCTGTGGCACACTGGTTTTGGCCTTCACGGGAGAATTTCCTCCTTTGTGGGTTAGGGGCCGAATGGCGTCAAGCCGCCGCGCTGTCCCGATTTATAAAGACCTTTCCTGCCGCTTCTTAGACGGCTTTCCTGAGGGTCGGAAAGTGCCTCGCCGTGCCGCAAATTGATTCCTGATCCAGCTCCCGATTGTGCGATTCAGCGATACCCCGCGCGAGTGCCGGCAACGCGGCCAGCAGGGCTTCGAACGTGCGGCGAGCCCGTTCCGTTTTGTCAACCGCGTCGCCGCTCCCAGCGTGAATTATAAGCCTGGCGCCCGAAGTCTGCGGAGCCGCGTCTTTTCCTTTATCGAATCCATAGTACTGCCGGTGGAGCGATAGACGAATCGAAGCCGAAATCGATTTCGTCAACGGAGCCGGAGCCAAAGGCTTCGGGGCTCGCGACTACGAGAGGGCGAAGGAAGCTCTGGAGCAGGCTGCCACTCTGACGGCTTTCCGCGAGAAAGTCACGAGCCTCATCAAAGAGTGGAAAGGTCTCGAAGCGAAACAGGCGCAGTACGAGAATCCCAAGGCAACTCGCCCCGACTTCGGACGGCTGGGCCGGGGCCTCCGCACCCGTGAGGAAGCCTATTTTGCGCCTATCCTGGCGACCATCTCGGAATTGGGTGGCCCGGCCAAAATGTCAGATGTTTTGCCAGCGGTCGAGAAGAAAATGAAGAGTCTGTTGAAGAAGGTTGATTACGAGCCACTGGCGTCAGACCAGGAGAGACCCACCGGCGCATCAACGAGACGGACCGCCTCATAAGAGAACTGAGAGATGCCCAGGCAGCCACGGACTACAAGCTGAACGCTCTGATAGAGACGGTGGATAAGATTGTCCGCAACGGCCACAAGCGCGAGCAGGTCTCTTTCCACACGCCTGCCACACGCCATTGAATCTCCCGCACATCAGGAAGTCTCATCCGGTCCTGCCAGAGATGGAGCAATTTCCGCCAATCCGGGGGACAGAGAATTTACCGGACGCCTTCCACTTCCTCCACGCCCGGCCAATCCACGTCTTGCCACCAGCACGACGTCCTTGGAGCCGATCCCGACGACATCAGGGTGACCCGAATTTCTTTATCGGCTCCAGGCGAGGAAGCTTATCAGTACTGACAACCGGGCGCGCTCATAGAAGGGTCGTCCCAGGGCCTTTGAACTTTGGGATCGCCTCTAAGCCTCCAGTCGAAACTTGACGCCGGAAACAGACCGTTCGAACCTCTGAGCCGGAGCCAAAGTTCGACGTCGCCGAAATCGGGGCCGACGACACGGGCGGTTTTAAGAATGAGTTCCAGGACATCATCACACAACGTAGCCACACGTGGTTTCAGCGGTTCGAAGAAGACACTCTCTCTAACCTTTGCGTGAGCGCCACCGTCGAGTTGAGGTCGGGGATGTATCAACGCGTGACGCACGTCCGACTCTAGCTGCAGAACTCTGGCCATCGAAGGCACTGCGTCTTCCTGAAGCGGCGGATGTTGCGCTCCGATGGCTATCTTGGGGTACTGCAGAAGCTTGTCTCTAAGTGCGAGAAATTTGGCACGCTCCGCCGTATTGCGCCATTCTTCTAACTTCTCCCGTTCTTCTTGGGACACTGTTCGGATCAGAAGGATGTCGCACGCAAGCCCGTTTAGGTATCCCTCCAGAAGATTGAATGCCGCCTTGGCTGCGGCCCTCACGAGCGACGACGCCAACTTGACTTGTGGCTTGGACGAGTTAGGGTCCTCCGCGGCTGAGCAAGCGCGCATGGCCTCGTTCCATAGGCTGGCTAGGTCCTCGAATAGGAACGCCTCAAGCTGAAAGAACTCCATCTGGCTCGCCGATTCCCGAAAAGAATGAAAGTCGATGCCGACACGCGCGTGCGGTGCCAGTTTCGGAAAGATGGGGAATGCGTTTTCATAATGCCGGAAGATTTTAGATAGCTCGTGCTTCGATAGGCAACCGTATGCCCTCTCGCCAATGGCGACGACCTCGCCTCCAGCGTCCAACAAACGTTCCATATCAGATAGGTTCGCGATGACACCGTAGCGGCGGACCATCTCGTTGAAAGCGTTGTCAAACTCTCGTTCTATTTCCCTCAGCTGCCGTGCTGAGGCGCTATCTATGCTCTCTAAGCTCCTCTCGATTCGGTCGCGCTTAGCCCTTTCGAGTGAGTTCGTGACTATTAAGATTGCCCTGTATGTCCGATACTTCCGTTTGAAACGATTGCGCCACGTCAGCAAGGACATGAAATCCTCTCTGCCTCTGAACTGGTAACTTCCAACCGCTCTGCGATGTAGCGCGATGCAGAAACGATAAGTCGCTTAACGTCGCCAGCTTATCGTCCGTCCCGAATGCTCGTTTCGGAACCCGTCGTTAAGGTTCGCAAATCGGGGCCGCCACCATGAGGACATTTTAGCCCTACTGCACACCGTAGCAGATACCGTATCGCAGCCGGTCGCGCAGCCACTGTGGAACAAGTGCTCCTGTGCGTTTGTGATAGCGGACAGGATTTGGCGCGATGAAGGGGCAAGGGCCAAATTGAGCCGTTCTGTCAGAGAAACGGCCTTGGGGACCGACATGATGAGAGGACGAGGGAGATTGGAACCAAAGGAGTTAAATGGTACGCCTGGAGGGATTCGAACCCCCGACCTGTTGCTCCGGAGGCAACCGCTCTATCCATCTGAGCTACAGGCGCATTTCAGTTGAAGTCTACCTTCGACGGTAGGGCGGGTCAAGACGGTGTATCGGAGAGAGATTCGCGGCTCATCAGGTCATCGAGCGTCTCGCGCCGGCTGATGATCCTTGCCTGATCGCCCTCGACCAAAACTTCAGCCGGCCGCGGCCGCGTGTTGTAATTGGAAGCCAATGCATAGCCATAGGCGCCCGCGCCGAGAACGGCAAGCAGGTCGCCCGGCTGCGCCTCCGGCAATTCACGGTCCTGGGCTAGGAAATCTCCTGTTTCGCAGATAGGCCCCACAACGTCAGCCCGGAACGCGCGGCCCTGCGATGGCTCGGCAACAGGCACGATCTGATGGAATGATCCGTACAACGCCGGCCGTACAAGATCATTCATGGCGGAATCTACGATGATAAAGTTCTTCGTCAGGCCGCGCTTGACATACAGCACGCGAGTGAGAAGTAGGCCGGTATTACCCACTACAGACCGCCCGGGCTCCAACACGAGGCGCCATGGGGCGCCGGAAAGCCGTGCCTCAAGTTGCTTAGCGAGACTTTCGAACTGCAGGGGAGTCTCATCGGCGTAGCGAATACCAAAACCACCGCCAATGTCCAAGTAGCGGAGACTAGCGCCTCGCGAGTTCAAGGTCTGCGCAAGGCCCCAGATTTCGTCGAAGGCCTTCAGGAACGGATCCACGTCGAGTATTTGCGAGCCGATGTGGCAGGCGACGCCCAGGATTTCCAAGTCAGGCGAACCGGCGGCCTTGCGGTAAAACGAGAGCGCCTCGTCTTTGGGGATACCGAATTTGTGGATCGTTTGTCCGGTCGAGATGTAAGGATGGGTTTCCGCCTCGACATCAGGATTGACGCGGACGGCAATTGGGGCGCGACAGTGCCGCTCGCGGGCGCGGGTTGCGATCAGATCCAATTCTCCGGCTGATTCCACATTGAACATAAGGATGCCTGCTCCCAGCGCTGCGTCGATCTCGCCCTGGGTCTTGCCGACGCCGGAAAAGACGATGCGCCGGGCATCAGCGCCGGTTTTCAAGACGCGGACCAACTCACCGCCCGAGACAATATCGAAGCCGGCGCCCTCCTTGCGCAGCAGATTGAGAATCGCCAGATTGGAGTTTGCCTTCACCGAATAGCACACCAGCGATGAAATATGGGTGAGATGACCTGCGAGCCTGCGATAATTCTCCAGGAGCGTTTGCCGGCTGTAAACGTACAAAGGAGTGCCGTAGCGCGCCGCTAGGGAAGGCAGAGAGATGTCTTCACAAAACAGAGTTCCGGCGCGGTAGTTGAGGTGAGGGTTCGAGAGAAGAGTCATGGGCAGCCGGTCTCTGACTAGTGATTCCCGCGGTGGCGCCACCGCTTCGGCGGCCGGCGGGTCGGACGCCGCGGCCGTTCTACGGCGGGCAGCAAGATGCCGGCGCTAGCCGCTCCTGCTGCATCGTCCGTGTGAAACCTTCCTTCAGCGCGCCTTGATGAGAAGCAACGTCTGGTCGTCGCGTGACGGCCGATTCTCCTCGAAGGATGTGATCGCTTCGAACACGTGTTGCACGATGTTCGGAACGGCTTGGTGAGAGTGCTCGCGCAGCAGATTTTCCAAGCGGCGGTTGCCGAATTCTTGGCGCTGCGGATCGGTGGCTTCGGCGAGTCCGTCGGAGAACATGGCGAGTAGGTCACCCTTTTGCATCGTTAGGCTCGTCTCCTCGTACTCGACGTGATCCAGCAGCCCAAGCGGCACGCCCTCGGCGCGGATCGCCTGAGCGTGCTTTGCCCGCACGAGGACCGGCAGGGGCATGCCCGCGTTGGCGATTCGCATCACGCGCAGCTTCGGCTCCCAGATGCAATAGGTGAGCGTAATAAAGTGGCCGTCGATCCGGCGTTCCAGCAGGAGCTTGTTGAGCTTCTTCATCATGCGGGCGGGATCGAGTTGCTGTGGCGCGAGACTTCTCAGCGTGCCCATGGCCAGGGCGCCGTAAAGGGCGGCTGGGGCTCCTTTGCCGCTCACGTCACCGATTGCGAGAATGTGACGGTCTTTGCCTGAATCGATGAAGTCGTAAAGATCTCCACCCAGCTCGCGCGCGGGGCGGAAGCGAACTCCCACCTCGAGTCCGGGGATGGACGGGGTGGGCGGCGGCATGAGATGCATCTGAATTTCCTGCGCCCGCTCGAGGTCGCGTTCCATGCGCGCTTCACTGCGCACCACCCGTTCATAGAGCCTGGCGTTTTCAATGGCGATGGCAATCTGAGGAGCCAGAGTTGAGAAGACGCGGACGTGCTCCTCGGTGAAGTATCCTTTTTGCTCGCTGACCATGTCCACCACGCCGGTTACGCGCTCGCGATAGATGAGCGGGACGGTCAGCTCCGACCGCATCTTCTCATCCACGAAAACCGCGCGCCGGTCGCGCGTCACGTCAGGAACGATCACCGGCTGGCGGGATGAAGCCGCCGCGCCCACGATGCCCTGCCCGTAGGGAACGCTGACCTTTTCGGGCGAGCTCTGATTCTGTTTCACCGAAATGACGGCGTTGAAGGTGCGGGAGGCTTCATCGGCTAGCAGCAGGGCAAACCTATCGTAGTTGATCAGGCGTTTCGTGAGAGTCGCAATCTTACGCAGCAGGTCGTTCAGCACGAGCACGGAGGTGAACTCGCGGCTCACTTCGCTCAAGAGTTGCAGAGTCCGCGCCTGACGCTCGGTGCGGCGGTACAACCGGGCATTTTCGATCGCCGCCGCGATACGCCCCGCGAGCAGTTCCAGGAGATTCTGATGTTGGCCGGTGAAAAAGTCCGGCCAGGGGGCTTCGAGGTCCATCACTCCGATGACGCGGCTCTTAAAAATCAGCGGCACGGCCAGCTCCGATCGCACGGCCGGCAAGGATTCTATGTAGGTAGGCTCCTTGCGAACGTCATTCACTAACACGGAGCGCCGCTCGCGCACCGCACGGCCCACAATGCCCTCCGCCACCCTGATGCGAAGGTCGCGCACGGCTTCTTCGGGATGACCGACGCTGAATCGGACGCGGAGTTCCTGAGTCTTCTCGTTCAGCAGCAGAATCGCAAAAATTTCATAGTCGATAGCACTCTTCACCGTGTCCGCGATGCGGGTCATGAGCTCATCGAGATCAAGCGTGCTGTTCAGGCGCTCTCCGGCCTGCAACAGCAGACTGAGTAGCTCGGTCAGCTCCAGAGTCTTCGGTGCAGTTTTGACTGTTCCATTCATTACGATTTTCTTCAGCGCGTGATACGGTTTCGGGTGAACTGGTCCTGGCTGCTGGCTGGCCCTGATGAGCGCGCTTCACAGCGCCGGCGCCGGGCCACGGCAATCGCGGAGGATTCAGACTGTCAGCCGTATTTTAGCATGGCGCGAAGTGCGTTTGGAGCGCGGCGCCTCGCCGCCACTTTCCCGGTTCTCCGCCGGAAACCGGTTTTCCGGCGGAGAAAGCATGAGAAAGCTCCTGCGCTCCCAAATATTCCCAATATCCGTTGCGCCGCGGGTGAGCGGATGTTCGTCTTATAATCACAGGATATGTTGATTCTGGCGTTTGACACCACGAGCGAATTCGGCGGCGCAGCCGTCTTCCATGATCAATCTTGCCTCGCGCAGGCTCATCAGGAAGGTCAGCCCAGCTATTCTGTCTCGCTGTTTAAACTCGTAAGCGCCGCGTTGGAGGAAGCAGCGGTAGCCCTGCGAGAGATTGACCTGTTTGCGGCTGCCACCGGCCCGGGCTCATTTACGGGAATCCGCGCGGGGCTTGCCGCCGCTCTGGGCTGGTCAAGGGCCTTCGAAAAACCATGCCTCGGAGTGTCCATCTTTGAGGCCATGGCGGAAGAGTCCGCGGCAGACACTGAATGGGTACTGCCGTTGCTTGACGCGCACCGGGGCGAGTTTTACGCCGAACTGCTGCGGCGTCCGGAGCCGCGCAGCGCCGGACCGCGCACCGCTTTGGAGCCACAAGGCGGTGGTGGCTGGGTGTTAGGTCCCGGCCCCCTCTCTTCAATGCTTGAGTCGCGCGTTCCCGAGGGAGCGATGGTGACGTGCATCACGCGCGAAAAAGACACTCCGGCCGCCGCGTTGCAGGCATTCTTGCCGCCATTCTGCCGCTGGCAAACGGTGAGCGGCTTTCTCGTTCCGGCCGTCGCCCGGGTCGCGTTCCGAACGATTCAACAGGGCGGCCCGCAGCCAGCCGCCGCTCTATCCGCCCACTACGTCCGGCGCACCGACGCGGAACTGAAGTTGAAGGTTTGACATGGGGCCTTTTCTCTCCTCTGAATCAATCCTCGCCGTATTTCAAGGTCAGCCGCAGAAGCTTTTCCGGCTGCGCGAACTGATGCAGGCTCTTGGCTTGCGAAGCAGCCAGGCGAGGGAACTGAAGTCCGCCTTGAGAGATCTCGCCAAGAAAAGAAGGCTCGTTGAGTCGGAGAAGGGCGCCTTTGGCCTCGCTGCCGGCCGGGGGGCGATTCGCCCAACTGAGCTGAGCAGAGATGTGGCCTCTCCACGAGCGGCTTCCGGGCGCAAAGCCACGGTAACAGGCAGGTTGATTGGGCATCGGGAAGGTTTTGGCTTCGTCGCACCGGACAAGCCTATCGCGGAGACAGACCGTGACATCTTCATTCCTGCGGCCATGATGAAGGATGCGATGCACGGGGATCGCGTGGAAGCGCAGGTTTTCCGGTCGAGGTCTCCGGACAGTCGTTTCGCGAGGCCCCGGCTTGAGGGGGTGATCCTGCGCGTTCTAGAGCGAGCGCAGCAGACTGTTGTCGGGGAATTTCATTACGGAGCGCGCGCCAACTACGTCCAGGCATTTGACCAAAGAATCTCCGGCGAAATCGAGATTCCGCGAGGCGAGGAGCGCCCTCAAGAAGAGCACGGGAATCGGGGCGGACCTGGCAATCCCAACCGGCAATTTGGCGGCGAGTCTGCAGGGGCAGCGAGGCAGCATGGCAGGTTCCAGGATATAGAGGGCCTGATGGTCGACGTGGAGATCACGCGATTTCCCAGCCGCACGGCGCCGGCACGAGGCCGAGTCGTGGAAATCCTCGGCCGCCGCGAAGACTTCGGCGTGGACGTGGAGATCATGATCCGCAAGCATCATCTGCCGCACCGCTTCCCTGCGGCCGTCCTCGCGGAGGCCGAGGGCTCGCCCTCGCGCGTTTCGGAATCTGAGCGCGCGGGCCGGGAAGATTTCCGCGGGCTGCCCATTGTCACAATAGACGGCGAAACCGCGAAGGATTTTGACGACGCTGTGTACGTGGAGAGGCTCGCGGGCGGGCGTTACAGGCTTCAGGTTCACATCGCGGACGTGGCGCACTACGTCCTCCCCGGCAGGCCGCTCGACCGCGAAGCGAGGCTTCGGGGTACGTCGGTGTATTTTCCAGACCGTGCCGTGCCCATGCTACCGCTCGAGCTGTCGAATGGCATCTGCAGCCTGAATCCTCAGGTGGATCGTCTGGTTATGTCGGCCATCATGGAGATCGACATGGCGGGACGGCTGTGCGAAGCGCGACTGACTCCGGGGATCATCCACAGCGCCGAGCGCATGACCTATACGGCCGTGCAGGCCGTCCTCGCGGGCGATGAGCCAGCTCGCCGGCGATATGCGGCCTTGGTGGCAAAATTCCTGTTAATGGAGGAGCTTGCGAAAATCCTCAACAAGCGGCGCGAGGCTCGAGGCTCGATCGATTTTGATCTTCCGGAGGCTGAAATTGAATTTGACGAGCGAGGACAGATGGTAGGCGTCGCGCGCGCGGAACGCAACATGGCCCATCGGATCATCGAAGAACTCATGCTGGCCGCTAATGAAACGGTTGCCCTCTACCTTGAGCAGCGCGCGACCCCGGCGCTCTATCGCATCCATGAAAAGCCAAACCCAAAAAAGGTGATGGATTTCGAGGAGATTGCCGCCCGCTTTGGGTACTCGCTCGGAGTTGAGGCGCCGTCCGGCCACCGTGTCCGCCTTCGGGCGCGCGATGATCGCGAACGTTACCCCCGGTTCCATGAAGAGATGCTTCCCGAGCGGATGAACATAACATCGCGGCACTACCAGCGCCTCATCCAACGGCTGGCGGGGAAGCCCGAGGAGCGAATTCTGTCATACCTTATGCTCAGGTCGCTCAAGCAGGCCCGTTATTCGGAAGAGAACACCGGCCACTTTGCCCTTGCCGCTTCCACCTACACGCATTTCACTTCACCCATCCGCCGGTATCCTGACCTGATCGTGCATCGCATCCTGAAAGCCGCGCTCCAGCAGGAGGGCGGAGCGGTGAACTTTGTCCCGGAGACCGTTGTTGAGGGCGGGCGAGCCGCAGTCCAGCGAGGCGCGCGCGCTTCGGGCCCTATTCGAAAAGCTGCTCCTGCGGCTGGGATCGGCGGAGGCGCCTTCATCAGCCGCGAGGATCTGCATACGTTGGCCATCGAAACCTCGGAATCCGAGCGCCGGGCGGCGGACGCCGAACGGGAGCTTATGGATTGGAAGAAAGTTGTATTTATGTCCGGCCGCCTCGGTGACGAATTTGACGCCCTCATCATCGGAGTGGCTTCACGCGGCTTATTTGTGGAACTGATTGAACTGTTCATCGAGGGCTTTGTGCCGGTTGAAAGCTTCGATGACCCCTTGTGGATTTACCGCGAAAAGCTGCGCGCTTTGGTTCACCGCGATTCGGGGCGGGCTTTCCGGCTAGGTGACCGCATCAGGGTACGCCTGGACCGGATCGATCGCGCCGGCAACAAACTCCTATTCACCGTGGTAGAAAAGGTGAGAGAAGCCCCGCGCAAAGGCCGCCCCGGATTTGGCGGATGGGCGGGACTTTAGCCGCGTTGCTCACCGCGCGAGGCCACAATCGCCGGACCATGGCTGGCGCACATATCGCTGTTTTGCGATATGTGCGATTCCCTAAAAAAGCCGCAGACATGGCGGGGAACAGTGGGTGGCGGTGGGAGTCGCATCCCTGGGCGATCTGCGCAGCGAGCGGTCGCTTGGCATGATCTACGGAGTTCTTTTCGAATACTTTTCCTTTTTCCTTCTCTTTTGGATATTTCCCTGGTCGCTGCTCACGGTGCGCGCGCGGGGCTGGCTCACCCGATAAGTCATTTCTCCTTCGCAGGCTGCCATGCTTGCATCGTGCAAGGTGGCAATCCGAGAGCGGTTTCACGATGGCGGCGCTGGGGCGCGGCGTGGCCCGGTCAGGCGCAGCGGAGGAGGGCCTTGAAGCCGTAATCCATGTGCTGCTGCATATGGCAGTGGAACAGGGTAAGCCCCGGCTGACTGGCGGTGAAATCGACGCTGGCCCGGCCGTAATAGGGAACCACCACGGTGTCCTTGATGACCCCGGCCGTCTTCTTGTCGTTGACCGACACCAGTTCCCACAAATGGCGGTGCATGTGCATGGGATGAGCATCGTCGGTCTGGTTGCGCATGATGAGCCGGTAGCGCACGCCTTCCTGGAGCACAAATTCTCGCTCGTGCGGATAGGGCTTGCCGTTCACCAGCCATAAGTTGAACTTACCTGCTCCGCCGGGAATCTTTCCGAAGATCATCTCGATGGTCTGCTGGGGCGCGGGCGAGTGCGATTCGGCTGTCCCGAAGATGCTGTAATCCCAAGGCGTTTGGGGTGGATCGATCCATTGCGGCTGCTGGTGCTGGCCGGCGTACTCGACCACCACGCCCAGGCCCGAGTCGCGGACCGCCTTTTCCGTGCCGCCCAGAATCCAGATACCGGGATTGTTCATCTCCACCAGAGCGTCGATGCGCTCGCCCACGCCGAGAAAGATGGAATCGACCGCCTGCGGCGTGGGGACCGGGTTGCCGTCCATGGCGATCACCTTCATCTTGTGGCCGGCCAATGCGATGCGGCGGTTTTCGATGGCGCTGGCGTTCAGAAAATGGATGAGCAGGCGCTGGCCCTGGCGCACGCGGATGGGGTCGCCGGAGCCCAGCGCCTTGTCGTTGATCGAGTAAGTCATGGAATCGACTTCCAGGCCGTCGGGCTCGGTGTTCATGATGGCCGGCTTTTCCAGCAGCGGCCCGATGTGGGTGTCGTCGTCATCGTCTTCCATGGAGGCGGAGAAAAACGGCTCCCAATCGCGCACAGCCATAAAGAGCTCCTGGTCGTAGAAGCCGGGGTCGTTGCCACCGTCCACATAGACGAAGCCGAACTGGCCGGTATAGGCACCCTTGTGCAGGTTGTCCATGGCCATGACATGAGTGTGGTACCAGCGGCTTCCCGCCGGCCGGGGGGTGATTTGAATGCGGCTGCGGCCGTGCGGCGGCACGAACGGCGAACCCTCCTCCGCCGTGCCGTCCACTTCAGGAGGGTTGAACATCCCGTGCCAGTGCACCAGCTCCGGGGTATCGGTGTCATTGATGATATCGACGGTGACCGGCTTGCCCTCCTTCATGCGCAGCACCGAGCCGGGCGCGGTGCCGTTGTAGCCGATCGTCGAGAGAATGTGCGTGGGGTCGAGCTCGACGGTAACTGGCGCAATACGAAGCGTATAGTCCGCATTGCCCTGGGGCGCCGACGCGGCCGGAGACATGGCCATGCCAGCCTGCGCACGGGCCTGGAACCGGCTAGACCCGACTTCGGCCAGGGCCAAGCCGCCGAGTTTGAGGAGGTCGCGTCTCTGCACCGGGGGAAGCCTCCCAGGAGGCGAATACCTGCCTGCATCATCTCACGGCCCCGACGCGGCGGACAAGGGGCAGGCCGGCGCCGCGCATCCGCCACAGGCGCCGCCCAGTACGTACAACCCGCGGGAAACAAAATTCGTCTATGATGGAGGCGTTCGTGCCCGGCTTCTTCCCCTACTTCCCTTCTGCGGAGGTCCTCCATGAAGCTATCTCGGGTCGCACTCGTAACCGTGGCGGTTACCGCCTGTGCTGTAAGTCTGTGGGCTTTCCAGCGGACAGCGGACTTCGGCTTTGGCGACAACGATTCGGCCACCAACGTCAAAGCCGAGTTTTACTGGTCGCGCCTCGCCTATCACACCAATATGGAGAATTACGGTGCCTTCGGCCGGCGCGGCTTTTGGGAGTTCGCGGCGTGGTCGCGGGATTATCCCAAGGCCGATCGCCAGTTTCTCATCGCCATGCACCGGCTGACGCGCATCGACGGCCGTCCCACGGAGCAGGTGGTGACCTTGGACAATGACGATATCTTTAACTATCCCTGGGTCTACGCGGTGCAGGTCGAGGATTGGAGCTTTACTCCCGCCGAGGCCAAACGGCTGCACGACTATCTGATGAAGGGCGGCTTTTTGATGGTGGACGATTTCCACGGCACCGAGGACTGGGAGAACTTTATGAACGGGATGCGCCAGGTTCTGCCCAACCGCCCGGTGGAGGACCTCAAAAGTGGCGACGAGATCTTCCACACCCTATACGACGTGGATAACAAGATGCAGATACCCGGCGAGCAATACGTTTGGACCGGGCGCACTTACGAGAAGGACGGCTACCAGCCCAAGTATCGCGCCATCCGCGACGACAAGGGCCGGATCATTGTGGCCATCTGCCACAATATGCACCTCGGCGACGCATGGGAGTGGGCCGACGATCCGAATTATCCGGAGAAGTTCGCCTCGATGGCCTTCCGCGTGGGCCTAGATTTCATCATCTACGGCATGACTCACTAGCCCTCCCGAGTCGCGATTGAACCGTTGCAATTTCGGCCGCTACGTGTCCCGCAGGACGGGAAGCGTATGTTTCAGTTCCTCTTCAAGTACCCGAGTCCGGTCTTCACCAAAGGGCGGTACGTGCTGCTGAGCGCCTGGCCTGCGTGGCTGCTGCCGGTATTGATCGTTGCGGCGGCGGGCGGACTGGCGCTGCTGGTGGGTTTGAAATGGCGCCATGCGGCGCCCAATTTGCGAAGCTGGCGCGCCTGGGCGATTTGGGGAACCCAGTCGGCGCTGGTGGCCCTGATCCTCTTGCTGCTCTGGCAGCCGGCCATCACCGTGTCGGAGCTCAGTTCGCAACAGAACATTATCGCCGTGGTGGTGGACGACTCGCGCAGCATGGCCATCGCCGACAGCAACGGTCGCACCCGCGAGGCGGCGGCGCTGGCGGCGCTCCAGGGCGGCATTCTGACCGGCTTGAAGAAGCGCTTTCAGACCCGCATTTACCGGTTTGGGGACTCCCTCGCGCAAGCGGACGGTGTGCAGGGGATTACGCCCGTCGAGACGGCCACCCATCTCGGCGACGCCCTGAAGAAACTGGCGGCCGACACCGCCGACCTGCCGGTGGGCGCCGTTCTGCTGCTCAGCGACGGCGCGGAGAACACCGCGGGGGTGGGCGGCTCGGGGATCGGGCTGGATGCCTTGCAGGCGCTGCGCAACTGCCGGCTGCCGGTGCACACCATCGGCTTCGGCAAGGAAGAACCCGCTCACGATGTTGAGATCGAAGACGTCAGCATTGCGCCGCGGGCCAGCGCCAACGCCCGTGTGGCCACCACCATCAGCCTGGTCCAGTACGGCTACGCGGGCCGGAAAGCGACCCTCGACGTGCGCGAGGGAGATACGATGCTGGCGGAGCGCCAGATTACGCTGGCGCCGGACGGGCGCATCCAAACCGAACCGCTCTTCTTTCCGGTCGGCGCAGCCGGCGCCAAGAGCCTGACTTTTGCCGTAGAGCCGCTGGCGGGCGAAGAGAACCTCAGCAACAACGCGGTGACGCGGCCCATTCTGGTCAGCGACGCCAAGCGCAGAATTCTCTACGTCGAGGGCGAGCCGCGCTGGGAATACAAATTTATCCGGCGCGCGGAGGACGACGATCCCACCGTGCAACTGGTCTCCATGCTGCGCACCAGCGAAAACAAAATCTACCGGCAGGGCATCAGCGATCCCAGCGAGCTGGCCGACGGCTTTCCGGTGCGTCCCGAAGATCTTTTCGGCTACGCGGGCATCATCATCGGCTCCGTCTCCGCCGATTACTTCACGCCGCTGCAGCAGGGACTGCTCCGCGCGTATGTGGACCGGCGCGGCGGCGGCATTCTGTTTCTGGGCGGACGGAGTTCGCTGAGCGATGGCGGCTGGGGCGCATCGAGCTTGAACGATCTGCTGCCTACGTTTCTGCCCGCGGGCGATCACAGCTTTCATCGTGACCCGGCCACCGTGGAGTTGACCGCCGATGGCTTCGACTCGCCCATCACTCGCCTGCTCGACGGTCCGGCGCAGAACGCCGAGCTATGGAAGAAGCTGACCTATCTTGCCGATTACGAGGACCCCGGCTCACCCAAGCCCGGCGCCACCGTGCTGGTGGATATGCACGCCGGTCTGCGCCGCATGCCGCTCCTCATTACCCAACCCTACGGCCACGGCCGCACGGCCATCCTGGCCACCGGCGGCACGTGGCGCTGGCAGATGGCCGAGCCGCTCGGCGATCCCTCGCACGACCTGTTCTGGCAGCAGTTGCTGCGCTGGCTGGTGGCGGAGTCGCCGGGACCGGTTGAGGCATCCATTCCGGCGCGCGTGCTGATGGATAACGGCCAGGTGCAGCTCTCGGCCCAGGTGCGCGACCCGCAGTTTCAACCGTCGCTGGACGCGCATGTGTCGGCCCACATTGTGGGGCCGGCGGGCTTGAATGCGATCGTGGATATGACCCCCTCCGAGGACACGCCGGGGCTCTACCAAACCGATTGGACGGCGGACAAGCCGGGCACCTATCTCGCCGAGGTGACGGCGGATTCGGCGGGCAACCCGGACGACCCGTTGGGCAGCGACGTGCTCACCTTTCAGCGCCAGGACGGGATGGCGGAGAACTTCCACACCGGGCAAAACCGGCGCTTGCTCGAACAGCTTTCCTCCGAGACCGGCGGACGTTACTGGAAACCCTCCGACTTGAAGAATCTGCCCCGCGACATCTCGTATTCCGAAGCCGGCATCTCCGTGCGCAGCACTAAGGAGCTCTGGGACATGCCCATCGTTTTCCTGCTGTTGCTGGGATTGCCCGTGGCCGAATGGCTGCTGCGCCGCAAGTGGGGTGTGATATGAGGCGCACATTGCTGATCGCCATGGCCGGCCTGCTTGCCATGCAGGCCCGCGCGGCCACCTATTACGTGATCGTAGCCGGCCTTGGCGGCGAGCCGGATTATGTGCAGCGCTTTACAGCGGCGGCCAACGAGCTGAACCGGATCTACGAGTCCGAGGGTCCCGCGGCGCACGTCTATACCCTCACCGGCGCGCAATCGACTGCGGTCCAATTGCGCCAGGCGCTGGGAGAAGTGGCGGGCCAGGCCAAAGCCGACGACGATTTCGTGCTCATTCTCATCGGCCACGGCTCTTATGACGGCTTCGAGTACAAGTTCAATCTGGTGGGGCCGGATATGACCGCGGGCCAGATCGCCCAACTGTGCGACCGCATCGCTCCCCGGCGCCAGTTGATCGTGGACACCACCAGCGCCAGTGGCGGCGCGGTGCAGGCCTTCGAGCGGCCGGGACGGGCGGTCATCGCGGCCACTAAGTCGGGCACTGAAAAGAACGCCACGGTCTTCGCGCGCTACTGGGTTGAGGCTTTCCAGGATCCCTCCGCGGACACCGAGAAGAGCGGCTCCATCAGCGCCATGGAAGCCTTCACTTACGCGGCCAGCAAGACGGCGGCGTTTTACGACTCACAGAAGCGGCTGGCCACCGAGCACGCGGTCTTCAACGACACGGGTGCCGGCGATCCGGTGCGCGAAGCCGGCAACGGCGAGGGCATGTTCCTCACCACCTTCACGCTGCTGCGCATGGGCCCCAGCCAGGCAGTCATGAACGATCCCGCCAAGCGCGCGCTGCTCGCGCAAAAGGACGGCTTGGAAGAGAAGATCGACAGGCTGAAGTACCAGAAGGCGGCTATGGATCCCGCGGACTATAAAAAGCAACTGACCGACGCTCTGGTGGCCCTCGCCAAGGTGCAGGAGGAGCTGGACAAATGAAGCGCGTGATTCTCATTGCGGCCCTCCTGGCAGCCTGCGCGGTGGCGGCGCGCGCCGCCGGGGCCCCCGCGGACAGGTCTTCGTCCGCCGGGTTGGCCGCCGTGCCCGCCGATTGCTGGGCCATGCAGAAGCACGGGCGGCAGGCTGAGGCGCAAACCTGCTTCGACGCCCTCACGCGCAGCAACGACGCTTACTGCCGCGCCGAAGGCTTTTGGGGACTGGAGGACTGGGGCCAGGCCAACGCCCAGTTCCGGCTGGTAGCCGATTCTCCGGACAGCAACGCGCTCTACAAAGTGCGCTGGGGAATGCTGCTGCACGAGCGCTTCAACGATGTGGACGCGGTGGGCCTGTTCAACGAGGCGCTGGCCAAAGATCCGTCCAACGCGGAAGCCTATATGGGGCTGGCCATCGTCTCCGCGGACGGGTTCGACGGCCAGGCCGCGGCGTATGCGGCTAAAGCCATCGCCCTCGATCCCAAGCTGGCCGCGGCGCACGAGCTAATGGCCGGCATCGCGCTCACCAACGACGACACGGATACGGCGGTGGCCGAAGCCGGCAAAGCCATGGCCCTCGAAAGCGACGCTCTGGATGCGATGGCCATTCGCGCTGCCGTGGAGCTGATCGGCGACCGTTCTCCGGACGCGTGGTTCGCCAAAATCCAGGCCATCAATCCCGGCTACGGCAAGGGCTACCTTTTGGTGGCGCGCCAGCTCGAGCTCCACTACCGCTACCAGGACGCGGTCATCTACTACCGCAAGGCGATTGCGGCCAATCCGCGCTTGTGGTCGGCGCATTCCGAGTTGGGCATCGATCTGATGCGGCTGGGCGAGGAGGATGAACCCTACCAGGAACTGGAGCTGGCCTACAACAACGGCTATCGCGACGCGGCCACGGTCAACAGCTTGCGCCTCCTCGATAGCTATAAGAATTATGAGACGTTTCGTGACAGCACAACCATCCTCAAGCTGGACAAGAGCGAGGCCGCGCTGCTGCTGCCCTACATGCAAGCGGAGTTGCACACCATCATCGCCGCCTACTCGAAGAAATACCAGATGACGCTTCCAGGTCCGGTGCAGGTTGAGGTGTATTCCAACCACGAGGACTTTGCGGTGCGCACCACGGGCATGCCGGGGCTGGGCGCCCTGGGCGTGACCTTCGGCGAGGTAGTGGCCATGGACAGCCCTTCCGCGCGCAAGCCCGGCGACTTCAACTGGGGTGCCACGCTGTGGCACGAGATGAGCCACGTCTTCATCCTCACGGCCACCAATGATCGCGTGCCGCGCTGGTTCACCGAGGGGTTGGCGGTGCACGAGGAGGGCCAGCGCTCGCCGGAGTGGAAAAACCGCGCCACACCCGAGGTCCTGGCCGCCATCCGCGACAAAAAACTTTTGCCGGTGACCAAGTTGGACCGGGGCTTTGTCTATCCCGATTACCCGTCGCAGGTCATCGTTTCGTATTTCGAGGCCGGCAGCATTTGCGACTTCATCCAGGAAAAGTGGGGCGCGGACAAGCTCCTGGACATGGTTCACTCGTATGCGCATTTGGCGACCACGCCGCAGGCCATCGAGCAGAATCTGGGGCTCAAGCCGGAGCAGTTCGACCAGCAGTACCTGGCGTGGATCGACGCGCAGTATGGCGCGGAGGCCGCGAACTTCGACGCGTGGCGGGAAAAGCTGAAGGCGCTGGTGGCCGCCGGCGAGAATAAGGATTACACAACCGTGCTCGCACAGGGCCCCGCGGTGCTGGCCATGTACCCGCAATACGTGGGCGACGCGAGCGTGTATGAAATGATCGCCGATGTGGATCGTTCGCAGGGCAATGCGAAGGCGGAAGCCGCGATCCTGACCGCATACGAGCACGAGGGCGGGCAGATGCCGGATGTGCTGAAGCGCCTGGCTGCGCTCGAAGCCGCCGCGGGGCAACCGGCCCAAGCCATCGCCGCCCTGGAGCGCATCAACTACATCTATCCAGTCAAGGACGGCGACCTGCACCGCAGGCTCGGCGACCTCCTCTATTCGCAGAAGCAGTACGGAGCCGCGATTCGCGAGTACAACGCCTTGGTGGCGTGCCATCCGTTGGACAAGGCGGGAGCCGAGTTCGACCTGGCGCAGGCGTATTATGCCGCCGGCCAAACAGACAAGGCCGAGGGTAGCGTGCTGGCCGCTCTCGAAACCGCGCCCGACTACAGGCCGGCGCAAAAATTGCTGTTGGAGTTGCAGAAACCATCCCCCCAATCGCATTGAAGGAAAAGAAAGGAAATTCATGGTTACGTTTGCCGGATTGAATCAGGATGCAGCGCTGCTGCAGGAGCGCATCGAGCACTTTCATGCAGTGCGGGAGAACATCCTCACGCAGGTGCGCGAGGTGATCGTGGGCCAGGAAGAGGTGCTCGACCAGATTCTGATCGCCATCTTTGTGGGCGGCCATGTGCTGTTGACCGGCATGCCCGGCACGGCCAAGACGCTCATGGTGCGGACCATTGCCGACGCGCTGGGCTTGCAGTTCCGGCGCATCCAGTTCACGCCCGATCTGATGCCTTCCGACATCACCGGGACGGACATCATCGAAGAGGACCTGGCCACCGGCCATCGCACGTGGACCTTCGTGGAGGGGCCCATCTTTGGCAACATCCTGCTGGCCGACGAAATCAACCGCACGCCGCCCAAAACGCAGTCGGCGATGCTGGAGGCCATGCAGGAACACTCCTGCACCGTGCGCGGGCACATTTATCGGCTGCCCGCACCCTTTTTCGTGCTGGCCACGCAGAACCCCATCGAGCTGGAAGGAACCTATCCGCTGCCGGAGGCGCAGTTGGACCGCTTCCTCTTCAACACCATCCTCGAAGACTTGAGCGCCGACGACGAACTGAAGGTGATCGACCGCACGACGGCCACGCGGGTGACCAGCGTGGAGGCCGTAACCACCGCCGAGGACATACTGGACTTTCACGAGCTGGTGCGCATGGTGCCCATCGCGGATACGCTTTCGCGCTTCGTCATCGGCCTGGTGCGGTCCACGCGGCCCAAGAGCGAAAACGCGCCCGATTTTATCAAGAAATACGTGAATTACGGGGCCAGCGTGCGCGCCGCCCAGTTCATCGTATTGGCGGCCAAGGCGCGCGCGCTTTCGCATAAGCGCTATCACGTCACCCACGACGATATAACGTCTATCGCGGGGCCCGTGCTGCGGCATCGCATTCTGCTGAACTTTCACGCCGAGTCGGACCGCATCGACTCCGACGAAATCCTCAACCGTCTCATCGCCCAGGCGCAGCCTCCCAAGGAGACTTGATGCAGCGATTTCTCGATCCCGATGTGCTGGCCGGCATCTCCTCGCTGGACCTGCTGGCGAAAACCGTGGTGGACGGCTTTGTGGCCGGTTTGCACCGCTCGCCGGACTTCGGCTTCAGCCAGGAGTTCGCCGAGTACCGCGCCTACACGCCGGGAGACGACCTGCGCCACGTGGACTGGAACCTCTACGCGCGCACCGAGCGCTGTTATCTGAAGCGCTATCGCGGTGAGACCAACAGCCAGCTCACGGTGCTGCTGGACGCCAGCAACTCCATGCAGTACACCTCTGGCCCGCCCATCAAGATGGACTACGCGCGCTTCATCGCGGCCTCGCTTTTTTACCTCGCCATTCGCAATCAGCGCGACGCGGCGGGGCTGATCGTCTTCGACGACCAGGTGCGCGAGTACATCCGGCCCTCCACGCGGCCGGGACAGTTGGCGCGGCTGTTTGCGGGCCTGGAACACGTGGAGCCGCGCGCGCGCACTGACTTCGGCAAGCCGCTGGCGCACTTTCAGAAATTTCTTCACCGCCGCGGCATCGCCATCGTGATCTCCGACTTTTACGAGGAGCCGGAAACCATAGTGCGCACCATTGCGCCGCTGCGCTATCGCGGCCACGAGGTGGTGCTGTTTCACATTCTCGATCCCCAGGAAATCCGGCCGGTGCTGAAGGGATCGGCGCTGCTGGTCGATCTGGAAACCGATCGCCGGCTGGAAGTGATCCCCGATTACGTGAAGACCGCGTATCGCGCCAAGGTCGACGCGCACATCGAGGATCTGCGTTCGCGGACGCACGCCGCGGGGATGGATTATCAACTGCTGGTCACCGATCGGCCTTTGGATTCGGCGCTGCGCGAATATCTGACGCTGCGCCAGGCAGGTAACTGATGGGCTTTCTTGCGCCGTGGTTTTTGGGCGGTCTGGCGGCGCTGGGCGTCCCGGTGTTCGTGCACCTGCTGCGCAAACACATCACCACGCCCAGGCCGGTCAGCTCGCTCATGTTCTTCGAGCGCGGCACGCAGAGTTCCACGCGCCACCACCGGCTGCGCTACCTGCTCTTGTTTGCCCTGCGCTTCGCCCTGGTGCTGCTCGTCGTGCTGGCGTTCGCCAATCCCTTTGTGCGCCGCGCCTCCACCAACCCCAACGGGCGCCTGCTTGTGATCGTGCTCGACAATTCTTTCAGCATGAGGGCGGGAACGCGATTCGCTAACGCCAAACAGCAGGCGCTGGCCCTGCTGGCCGCCAAGCCGCACGCAGAAAAGGCGCAGATCATGGCGCTGGGCGGGCAGCTCGACGTGCTGACGCAGCCCATCGACGATGACGCGCAACTGCACGCCGCGCTTGAGAGCATCCAGCCGGGCGACGGGCGCGCGGACTTCGGCGAGCTCGGCCGCGCTCTGCGCACCATGAGCGAGACGGTGCGCGCGCCCATCGATCTGCATCTCTTCAGCGATATGCGGCGCAGCGCCATGCCCGCCAACTTCGCTGACATGGTGATGCCGGAGAACGTCGCCCTGGTGTTACATCCCGTGGCCGAGGGCGCCGCGCCGCCCAACTGGACGGTTGAGAGCGTGGATGCGCCGGCCCAGTTGTCCGATCCCAAGGACCCCAAGCGCTCGCGCGTGGAGGCGGTGGTGGCGGGTTTCAACACGCCGGCAGCCACCAAGACGGTCTCCCTTGTGGTGAACGGCAAAGTCGTGGCGGCAAAGAAGGTGAACGTGCCGGCCAACGGGCGCGCGAGCGTTGAGTTCGCGCCCCTCGATATCGGCTACGGGTTCAACCGCTGCGCGGTGCGCATCGAGGGCGGCGACGCATTTCCGGACGACGATGCGAGCGTCTTTGCGGTGCGGCGCTCCGATCCGGAGCGGGTTCTGTTCGTCCACGCCGCGGGCGATCCGCGCGCGGCGCTCTACTTCGATGCGGCGCTGGAAGCGGCGGCGCAAGGCTCGTTCGTGCTGCAATCGGTGGCCGCAGAGGAGGCCACCGACCTCGATCCGTCGCGGTTTGCTTTCGTGGTGCTGTCGGATACCGTGACCCTGCCCTCCATCTTCGAGCACGCGCTGGCAGAGTACGTAGCCAAGGGCGGCAGCGTGCTGATCGCGCTGGGCACCTCCGCCGCGCACCATGCGCAGATTCCGCTGTGGGGCGGCAAGGTGAAGGGCGAACACGATTACGCGCAGGCGGGCAGTCCGGCCGGTATCGGCCAGGTGGACTTCAGTTATCCCGCGCTGGAGCAGGCCGAGCCGGGCCGCGACAATGGCGGCTGGGCTGAGGTCAAGGTCTTCTATGCCGTCGCAGTCGATCCTGCGCAGGCGCGCGTGGTGGCGCGGCTGAACGACGGCACCCCGCTCCTGCTGGATAAACAAATGGGCGAAGGACACCTTCTGCTGTTTGCTTCGGGCCTGGAAAACCTGACCAACGATCTGCCCCTGCATCCGGTCTTCGTGGCCTTCGTGGACCGTACGGCGCGCTATCTTTCCGGCGACGAGCGGCTGAGCGGATCGAGGCTGGTGGATTCGTTTGTACAATTGCGCGGGGCACCCGATGCGCCCGGTACAGCCGCCAGCGTAGAGGTGATCGATCCGGATGGGCGGCGACCGCTCTCGCTGAGCCAGGCGCGCACCGCCGCGTCGCTGCGGCTCTCTCGCGCCGGCTTCTACCGCATTCGCTTCGCCAACGGGCGCGACGCGGTGATCGGCGTGAATCCGGACCGGCGCGAGTCGGATCTGGCGCCCATGGCCCAGGATGTCGAGCAACTGTGGAGCGGAAGCTCGGGTGGGCGCGCGCCCCAGGCGGCGGGCGCCGCTAGGGCGCAGGCGCAATACCGCCCCGTAAGTCTCTGGTGGTACGTGATGCTGCTTGCCTTGCTCGTGGCATTGGCGGAAACGGCCTTGGCCGGCCAGTACATGGGCACGCAGCGGGAGGAAGTATGAGTAACTCGAGCGAACTCAATTCCTATATTGCGCGGCTGCAGCACAGGCTGCGGCTGGGCGCCTGGCTGCGCGGTGCGGCCATCTTTACCGGAACCGCGCTGATCGTAACCCTCGCACTGGTGCTGATCCTCAATCACCTGGCCTTCCCTGCGCACGGGGTGACGGCGGCGCGATGGGCGATCTTCGCCGCCTTGGCGGCCGCGGCCACCTTCGGCATTGCCTTGCCAGTCGTGCGCATGACGCAGGCGCGGGCGGTAAGCGGCGCCGAAGCCGCCAACCCCGAACTCGAACAGCGACTCACGACTTTCCAGGAGCACGCCACCCAAGGCGGCGACGCATTCCTCGAATTGCTGGCCGCCGATACGCTCGAGCGCACGCAGTATGCGGCGCCTTCCTCGCTGGTCCCCGATAACCGCCTGCTGGCGCTGGGTGGGGTGGGCTTTGCCTGCCTGGCGGTGCTGGTGTGGATAATCGCCGCCGGACCGGGCTTCCTGGGCTACGGCGCGTCGCTGGTGTGGTTGGGGCCGAAGAAAAACGAGCTTCCGCTTTACTCCATCGCCGTCAAACCCGGCAACGTCACCGTCCGGCGCAACAGCGATCAGTTGATTGTGGCGCGCGTGACCGGCATGGCGCCTGACAAGGCGCGGCTCTTCGCGCATTTCCAGAGCGCGGCGGGGTGGGAGCCGGTGACCATGCAAGCTGCTCCCAACTCGGGCGGCGGGGCGAGCTATCAATTCGTCTTGGCGGGATTGCCGGAGGACGTCGAGTATTACGTCGCCGCCGGGCCCCTGGTTTCGCCGCGCTACAAGGTGCATGTGGTCGATCTGCCCTCGGTGAAAGCGATTCAGGTCACCTATCGCTATCCGCAGTGGACGGGCTTGAAGCCGGTGACGCAGGCCCACTCCGGCGACCTGCGCGCCATCGAAGGAACCGACGCCCTGATCAAATTGCAGATGGACCGGCCGATGAAGGATGGTCAGTTGACGCTCGACGGCGGCCCGGCGATTCATCTCACTGCCGGCGCTGGCAATACCTACCAGGGCACAATCCACATGGAAAAAGACGGAGCGTATCACGTGGCGGCCATCGACGAGGGCCAGCCGGTGCGGCTCTCGGAGGATTATTTCATCGCCACCGACAAGGCGCTGCCGCCGGAGGTTTCGATTTCGAGGCCGGACGGCGATTACCGCGCCAGCCCCATTGAGGAAGTTACGGTGGGCGTGAAAGCGACCGACCAGTTCGGGCTCCGGAACATGCACCTGCATTACTCGGTGAACGGCGGGCCGGACCACGACGTGAGCCTGCTCAAAACCCCGGGCGCAAAGAACGCCGACGGTTCCTACGTGCTGTCGCTCGAAGACTTCAAGCTGGCGCCGGGCGACTTGGTGAGCGTCTACGCGACCGCCAAAGACGGACACAGCGAGGCCCACACCGACATCAGCTTCATTCAGGTCGATCCCTTCGAGCGCGAGTTCACCCAGTCGCAGCAGGAGGGCGGCGGAGGCGGCGGAGGCGGCAGCAGCAATCAGACCGAAATCTCCAAACGCGAAAAGGAGCTGATCGCCGCCACCTGGAAACAGGAGAACGATAAGACCGCGACACCCAAGGATGCTGCGGCGCAAGGGCAATTCCTCTCCAATGCGCAACAGAAGCTGCGCGACCAGGTGAACGCGCTCTCGGTGCGCATGCAGAGCCGCGACATCTCCCAGGCCAACCAGGAGTTCACCGACTTCGACAAGGACATGCAGGCGGCCGCCGCGGCCATGGCGCCGTCGGCAGAAAAATTGAAGGGCATGCAGTGGAACAACGCGCTGCCGCTGGAGCAAAAGGCGCTGCAGGCGCTGCTGCGCGCCGAGGCCACCTTCCGGCAGATCGAGGTAGCCTTCGGCCAGCGCGGCGGGGGTGGCGGAGGCGGCAACACCGGCCGCGACCTGGCCAGCCTCTTCGATCTGGAGCTGGATACGGAGAAGAACCAGTACGAGACGGCGCAGACCGCGTCTCCCGCCCAGCAGCACGAAAAAGACGTGGAGGACGCCCTGGAAAAGCTGGACGCGCTGGCTCGCCGTCAGGAGGATCTGGCCAATCAGCCGCAAAACGCGCAGCAGAGCTTCCAGGAGCGCTGGCAGCAGGAGATGCTGCGGCGCGAGACGGAGCAATTGCAGCGCCAGATGGAGCAGCTGACGCGCAATGGGCAACAGGGCCAGCAAGGCTCCGCGAGTTCCTCCGGCTCGTCTTCCGAGCAGCAGAACGGGCAGCAGCAGAGCGCGTCGAACCAGAGCGGCTCGCAGTCCGCGCGCGGGCAAAGCGGCGGCCAGTCCTCCGCGCAGGCTTCCAGCCAATCCGCCGGCCAATCCTCGGATCAAAGCATCGAGCAGGCGCTCAACCGCCTCGAACAGGCAACCCAAGCCATGCAGCGTGGCGGCTCGCCCCAACAGAGCGCCGACGCCGCCCAGCAGGCGGCCCAACGCTTACGCGATGCGGACAATCTTCTGGCCGGTACGCAGAAGCAGCTCGCCTCGGGCCGCTTGGACTCCATGACGCGCGAGGCTGAGCAGTTGGCGCAGGAAGAGCGCGAGCAGGCGGGCCGCATCGACAAGCTGGCCAACGCGAGCCAACAGGAGAACGTCAATTCGACGGACTTGAACGGCGTGATGGCGCGCCTGCACGAGCGCGATCAACTGGCGGCGCAGCGCCAACAGCTCTCCGACGCGTTGTCGAGGTTGCAGCAGAACCTTCGCGACGCGGCGAGCGAGATGGCCCCCGATCAACCGGGGGTGGCGGAAAAACTGCGTGATGCGCTCTCGGGGATGGACGAGTCCGACCTCGGCAACTCAGTGCAGCGGACCGCGGACTGGTTGCGGAGCGGCATCAACGCCAATTCCAACGGCACGGAAAGCCAGGTCGCGCACGGGCTTCAGCAGTTGAGCCAGCAGTTGCAACAGGCGGAGGACGCCATGGACCAAGCCAAGCCCGGACAGCGAGGCGCAGGGCAGGGCGACGACGAGTCTGCCACCCTGGGCCAGGTGGAGCGGCTGCGCAGCGAACTGGAAGCGATGGAGCGGGCGCAGAACGGGAACAACGGGCCGACGGGGCAGGATGGGAATGGGCAAAATGGCCGGCAGCCCGGTTGGGCCTTCGGCCAACGGCAGTTGAGCCGTTCCGGTCAACGCGGCGGCGGCGCACGCGGCGATGTGCGCAACGGCGTGAGCGGCGATACCCGGAACGGCGGGGGAGCCGCCAATGGCGCAGTGTGGGGCAACTACGATACCGGCAACAACACGCCTCGCGCCCGCGGCCAACAACAGACCGCGCCTGGCGACGCGTCGGGCAATCCCGCCGACACCGAGCGCACCATCGATCAGGGCATGCGCCAGCTGAACCAGCTCCAGCAGATGGTCAAGGACGATCCGCAGGCCGCCAAAGGTGTGGCCGAGATGGAGCGGCAAATGCAGCGCCTCGATCCCAGCCGCTTTCCCGGCAATCCGGCCATGGTGGAGCAGATGCACCGCGAGCTGCTCGGCTCCCTGGACAAGCTCGAACTCCAGTTGCGGCACGATGGAGCGGCGGCCGATGCGCGCACCGGAAAACCCAATGCGGTTCCCGCCGGCTATCAGGAATCGGTGGCCGATTACTACCGGCGGTTGAGCAAGAATCCGTAGAAGCCCGCCCTCGGCGCGCCGCCTGGGCAGTGCGTCAGGGGCCGCGTGTAAATCTGCTCCAGAGCATCTCGAAGCCGTGCGCCTTGAAAGCGTGATCGAGATCAGAGCGGAAGTATCCCCCATCCGGGGTAGAGTCTTACCCTGAGCAGAGGCTCTGGGGCCGCGGATCAAGGAACTCGATCAGGCGGTGAAGGCCGAGGCGGAGCGACGTCCCGAAATCCGCTTGACAGCGCTGGCGCGATTATAGATGCGCCACTCGGATTACTGCTCGTACCCTGTCTCTTTGTACTGCGACTAGGTGAGGTGACGGGGCAGAAAAGAGCTCACCACCAGCACGAGCGTCAAGCCGATCATCACGACGCACGTTGCCCAGGCGATGGTGTTGAAGATGCGCGAATTCGTATGATCTCCCATCAGGTCTTTGCGGTTGACCAGCCGCAGCATGAAGATGAGGACGAATGGCAGCAAGATGCCATTAATCACCTGCGTGAGCAGGATAACCGGGATTTGTTCTTGCTCGGTCAGCACAATGACTGCCAAAGCGCCGAAAACGATCAGGCCGGTGTAAAGCGCATAAAAAGCTGGCGCCTCCCGCGGCCTCTTGTTGATGCCGGATTCGAAACCCAGCCCTTCGCAAACATAATAGGCGGTGGCTAGCGGCAAAATGGAAGCGGAGAACAGTGATGCATTGCACAATCCAAACGCGAACAAAAAAGTGGCGG
>JBOGLX010000091.1:0-8182 GCA_050745765.1 Occallatibacter sp.
GCGTGAGCTGGCTCTCCTGCTGTTGCGGCGATTGTGGCGGCGGGGGCAGCAGCAGGTCCAGCAAACGCTCCTCCGCGTTCATTTCCGCCTTGTCCTCCACTTCTTCCAGGCGCTCCTCGCGCACCATGTCGATGGCAATCTCCACCAGGTCGCGAATCATCGATTCCACGTCGCGGCCCACGTAGCCCACCTCCGTAAACTTTGAGGCCTCCACCTTCAGAAACGGCGAATTGGTCAGCTTCGCCAGCCTGCGCGCGATCTCGGTCTTGCCCACGCCCGTGGGGCCGATCATGATGATGTTCTTGGGCATGATGTCGTCGGCAATGTCGGGCGGCAGCTTTTGGCGGCGCTGGCGGTTGCGTAGCGCGATGGCCACGGCGCGCTTGGCGGCCTTCTGGCCGACTACGTGCTTGTCGAGTTCGGTGACGATCTCGCGCGGCGTCAACTCGTCGAGCGAGAGGTCCTGTTCTTCGGCGGATGCGGGAAGATAGATGGCCATGAATGATCCGGGCGCGCGGAATTATCCGCTAGCTCTTCAACTCCTCAAAGGTGACGTGGTCGTTGGTGTAAATGCAAATTTCGCCGGCGATCTTCATTGCCTTTTCAGCGATTTCGTGGGCGCCAAGCTCGGTGTTTTCCATCAGCGCGCGGGCCGCGGCCGTGGCGTAGCTGCCGCCGGAGCCGATGGCCGCGAGCGGCTCGTCGGGATCGATGACGTCGCCGGACCCGGAGATCAGAAACGTCTGCGCCTTGTCGGCAACCAGCAGCAGAGCCTCAAGATTGCGCAGCATTTTGTCGGTGCGCCAGTCCTTGGCCAGCTCCACGGCCGCGCGGTTCAGGTTGCCGGCGTGCTGCTCCAGTTTGGTCTCGAAACGCGCAAACAGATTGAATGCATCGGCGGTCGAGCCGGCAAACCCGGCCAGGATTTTGTCCTGATAGAGGCGGCGTATTTTCTTCGCCGAATGCTTCAGCACGTGATCGCCCAGCGTGACCTGGCCGTCGGCGGCCATCACCACCTGCCCATTGCGCCGCACGCAAATTACCGTCGTCGAGCGAATGCGCTTTCCATTCGCAGCGCCTTCAATTTGCTCCAAATCCAAGAAAAAACCTCCAGAAATGCACAAGCGGCGGATCGAACTCGCCGCCATACGCAACCTTAAGAGTATAGGTCATTTTGCGCGTCTCTGCGGCCTCGGAGCGGCCGTCGTCTTCGGGCTCCACGCGGGCCAGAAAAACCATCTTTCGCCCCTGCCTCCGTTGCCCTTGGGAAAAAGCAATCCTATCCTATGCTTTCAAACTTTCGATTCCATTTTGAAATTGCCCGCCCAAAACATTCCCGCGCGCCGCTGCCGCATTGGCCGCGCGAAAGCAGCGAAATCGCATCTGCGGTATTCTCTAATTGGGACCCTGGGTTCGGTCCCGCCTTCAATGGTCCTCCGCAATGCAAGCGAATGGGAGATAGCCGCCGGGTCGGTGGTGCTGGCCGCACTCGGGTCGGTGGGGCTTTGGCTGGTGCTCCGCAAGCGCCCCACCGCCGAGGAGTTGGAGCGCCAGCGGCGCTACTTCCTGGTGCAGTCGGGCCGCCTCGTCGACGGCATGTTGCTCGAGATCGCGGAAATCGAAGGCGAAGACGGCCACCCCCTCACTCTGCTCATTTACAACTACCGCATCGGCGGCGTGAACTACGACTGCTCCCAGGACATCACCAGCCTGCGGAACACCGTCGATCCGGCACAGATCCGCGCCGGTTTTCCCTGCACCATCCGCTACCAGCCCGGCAACTCGCAAAACAGCATCGTGATGGCCGAGGATTGGTCGGGTTTGCGCGCCGGGCTGCCGGTGCTGCGCCAGTTCGAAGACCCCGAACCGATCGACACCAGCCATCTGCGCGCCGGGCGCGGCTGATTTAGGCGGTAGCGCCCTATACCCATCCCCGGTTACACTAACAGCATGCACGTCCACGCGGCTCCCGGCGCGAAAAGGACAACCACCGTACTTCGCATCTCGCTCGTGGCCACTCTCGCCTACGTAGCGGTCACCTTCGTGGCAGGCCTGCGCGCTCACTCGCTGGCCCTGCTTTCGGAGTCGGGGCACAACGTCTCCGATTTTCTCGCCCTCCTGCTGAGTTTCGCCGCCATCTACTTCCAGGCGCGGCCCGCGGACAGCTCCAAAACCTTCGGCTACCAGCGCGCAGGCGTGCTCGCGGCGTTCGTCAATGCAGGCGCCCTTATTCTCATTTCGCTTTGGATTGCCGCGGAAGCGATCCATCGGCTTTCGAGCCCCGTCGCCGTCCATCCACGCATCATGATCTACGTAGCCGCCGCCGGCGTGGTGATGAACGGCGTCATCGCCGCGCTGCTCTGGGGCGTGGCCCGCGACGTCAACCTGCGCAGCGCGTTCCTGCACATGGCCGGCGATACGCTCTCGACGGCCGCCGTGATCGCCGGAGGCGCCGGCATCCTGCTCACCGGCCGGAACTGGATTGACCCGGCACTTTCGCTTGTGATCGCCGCTCTCATTCTCTGGTCCAGCATCGGCATCGTCCGCGAGACGCTCAACATTCTCCTCGAAGCCGCGCCGCGCGGCGTGTCGCTGCCGGCGATACGCTCCGCCATGCAGGATGTCGAGGGCGTCTGCAACGTCCACGATCTCCACGTCTGGAGCCTGGGCTCTCACTCGCGCGCCCTGGCCTGCCACATCACCATCGCCGACATTCCACCGTCGGAGAGCGCGTGCATCCTGCTCAGACTCAAAGACGTGCTGCGCGGCAACTTTCAGATCAGCCACACCACCATCCAGTTCGAGCATACGGGCTGCCCGGAGACGCACGGCTGCGTCGTCCCCATCGAAGAGATGAGCGGCGAGGTCGAGCAGGCGCACCACGGCCACGTCCATTAGCCCGGTTTCATGGTCCTGGCGCCAAAGGTCCCGTGCCCCATTCCTTCGGCAAGCTCAGGACAGGCTCTTGCGCCTTTTTTCTGGCGCAAGGGTGGGATGCAACAACAATTTGGGCGGAGTATCTGTGGAACTGTTTTAGTCTTGTTTTCAGGAGGTCCCCGCCCTTGCCTCGACTTCGCGCCACTCTTTGCGTTCTCTGCCTTGCTGTCCTCTCGTCGGCTCCCTTGCTCGCCCGTCATCGCGACCTATCCGTCACAGGCGCCCAGCTCCAAGCGCTCTCCGGCGAGTACACTTACGCCGCCGATCCCGCGACGCCGCTCAGCTTTTACGTTCAGGACGGCAGGCTCGTGGTCGAATCCGAGCGCCTCGTTCCCACCCAGCTCAAAGCCATCTCCGCTTCCGAGTTTGGCATTCCCAACACCAAAGCCACGCTCCAGTTTGCCCTTGACCCGGACGGCCGCGGCGGAAGCGTCGTTGCCTCGAACGATCCGGACTCCGTCTACCAGCGCACCGGCCCGCCCGTCCATCACGTCTTCCACGACTACCGGCGCTCCGAGGTCATGATCCCCATGCGCGACGGCGTTGAGCTTCACGCTGTCGTCCTCAAGCCGGCGGACATTTCCGCGCCGTTGCCCATACTCCTTGACCGCACACCCTATGGCTCGGATGGAACCACGCGCACTTCGTTCTTCGGCCAGCGCCCCGAGCTTGCCCGCTCCGGTTATATCTACGTTGTCGAAGACATTCGCGGACGTTTCAAGAGCGAGGGCCAGTTCGTCATGATGCGCCCGCTCGCAGACCACGCCGATCCCCGCGCCATCGACGAGAGCACCGATGCCTACGACACCGCCGCCTGGCTGGTCAAAAATATTCCGGGCAACAACGGCCGCGTTGGCGTGGTGGGCACCAGTTATCCGGGCTTTCTCACCATGATGGCCGGCATCGACCCCAACCCGCACGTCAAAGCCATCTCGCCGCAGGCGCCCATGATCGATGTGTGGCTGGGCGACGACTTCTTCCATAACGGCGCCTTCCGCCAGAGTTACGGTTATGACTATGTCCTGATGATGGAATCCAGTAAGGAAAACACCGAAGTAAGCTATGGCAAGAAAGACGGGAGTCCGGTTGACGGCTATAACTACTTTCTCCATCGCGGCAACTTTGCGCGGGACGTAAAACAGTCCGGCTCTGAAATGCTGCCGACCTGGAAACTCTTCATCGGCCATCCGGCTTACGACAGTTACTGGCGGTCGCGCGGCGTGGAGTGGCATCTCAACAAGGTTTCTGTCCCGACGCTGACCGTCGGCGGCTACTACGACCAGGAAGATATGTATGGCCCGCAGGAAGAGTATGCGGAGCTCGAGCCGCACGACGCCGATGGTGACAATTTCCTTGTCCTTGGGCCCTGGCGGCACGGTTATTGGTCGTCTTCGTCGAATCACCTGGGCAACCTGGATTACGGGCAGCCCATCGGCAAGGAGTTTCGCGAGCAGATCGAGGCAAAGTTCTTCGCGCACTATCTCAAGGACCCGCCAGGCACGGACCCCTCAGGATTTAACTTACAAAATACAGCTAGCTTCCAGACAGGCTCGAACACCTGGAAGTATTACTCGCAGTTTCCGCCAAAGGATTCGCGGCCCACGAGTTTATATCTCGAAGGCGATGGCAAGCTGACCTGGACGGCCCCATCTGAGTTAGCCAGGACACCTTATGTAAGTAACCCCGTCGACCCGGTTCCGTACCGTCACCGGCCCATTCAGCCCACTTACTCCAAAGGCTCGCAGTGGTATAACTGGATGACCGAAGACCAGCGCTTCGTAACGAACCGCAAAGATGTAGCAGTGTGGACTCTGCCGGTTCTCACGCACGACTTGACGCTTACAGGCGAAGTGGTCGCCGATATTTATGCCGCTACCACCGGCTCCGACGACGACATGGTGGTTAAGCTCATCGACGAGTACCCCGAAGACGCCGCCGACCCCAAAATGCGTGGCTATCAGTTAATGACCAACGAAGAAATCTTCCGCGGCCGCTATCTCTCCGGTTTCGACAACCCGCAGCCTCTCACTCCGAGCTCCATCCACGAATACCGCTACAGCCTGCACGACGTGGACCACGTCTTTAAGGTCGGCCACACGGTGATGGTCGAGATTCAGAGCACGTGGTTCCCGCTCTACGACCGCAACCCGCAGACCTTTGTCCTCAACATCATGACGGCGCCTCCCGACGACTACAAGCCCGAGAGAATCACGATCTACTCGGGACCGGGGCATGAGTCGAGTTTGAAGGTGCCGCTGATAAGCGGCAAACCCTAGCCGAAAATATTTGAGATTTCTCGGTTGATCGCGTGGGTAGGATAGCGGAGGATTGTGGCCGCCCGGCTGGACGCGCGATCGCTTCAGATATAAACAGAACCTTCAATGCTGTAACTCCCCTTCCGCCCAATGGCGAAGCCGCCTATCACAAGGCCGATGCCGCCATCCAAAACATCGTTGAACTGCTCGCCGCAGGCTAAGTTCTGCGCCCGCTTGCCCAGAACCTCATTGCAGATGTGCCGAAAATATGCGATTTATTTACGATTAATTACACTAACAAGGCGGCCGCATCGCAAACTATCGATGGAGGCGGAATGCTCACCGTAAAAGGCGGTACGGTGAAGATCAACTAATCCTGAAACGCGTGTCCGCGCGATGTACAAACCAAGATGGAAGCCGCGCTGGGCGCAAGCTTCTCCGACGTGCGCGTCCATGTAGGCCCGGAGGCATCGGCCATCGGAGCGATCGCCTTCACCTGGGGCTCGGATCTCCACTTCGCGCCCGGCCAGTACAACCCGCACACTCCGCATGGCCAGTTTCTGCTCGGTCATGCCGGGCAGCTTTTGGACGCCGCCATTCGCACCGCCCGCCGCCACGGCCTTCCCGTGGCCCAACTGGAGGCGCGGCCGGACAGCCCGACCGATATTACGCCGGGCGCGCTGATGATCATGTACCAGGGATACGGATTCCGCATGAGCTGCCTTTCGCGGCGGGGCAGTCCGCTGATGCAGCGTGGAAGCTAGCCAGGGTTAGCCCACCCTTTGCGAAAAACGTGAAGAATGGGGCGCCCTCGATAGTGGAACTGACAGCGTCCTTCCCAGGTCCCAAAATCGGGACCTGAGGCACCCGGGCACCCTGATCTTTGTTAGTGAGTTGAAGGAGCAGCGGCCGGGCTGGGCGCGGGCGGCGGCGGTGCGGGAATGCCCGACCGTGTGTTATAGGCGTCGATCACCGCTTTGGTGATGTCCGTGGCGGGGCTCGCGTAAAGAACGATTGGAGCCTGGTTTTGCTGCTCGGTGGCATCCAGAACCACTGAATAGCCGTGCGCCTTTGCGTAGACGGTCAGCGTTTGGCCCACCTTCTGCGCCACAGTGTTCACCATGTCCTGCATGTCGGACTGATAGTCGCCCTGGTCGTCCTGCTGCATGCGCTGGGCCTGGCGCTGCTTGTCCTGGATGGCCTGGGAGCGGGCTTGCTGCTCGGATGCGGGAAGCGTGGAGGCCTGCGCCTGGAGCTGCTTGGTCAGCGTCTGGATCTGGGTGTTGAGGGTGTTAAGCTCTTGGCGCTTGGGGTCGTACTTCTTCTGCAGGTCGGCATAGCGGCGCTGGAAATCGTTGGTTTGGCTGACGGCCAACTGGAACTGGATGACGGCGATCTTAACCGGACCGGCGGCGGCAGTTGGGGTTTGAGCGTGAGCGGCCAGGGCGCATCCCAGGGCCAGCGTAACAGAGAGTGAAAGCAAGCGCTTCATATGAATCGAAAAACTCCTTCGGGGCTCCTGCGCGGCTGTTGGCGTTTTGGCGCGTAAGCGAATTGACGTTTCCCCCAATGGCTCGCCGCCGTTCCGATCGGACTCCGCGACAGGTGGTGCGGAACAGGTGTGGCGCGAACCAAAACATCGCCAGGAACTAGACGGATTATATAAGGGCGCAGGGTGCGAGCGTCAAACACGAGCGGCATCGCCTTTGCTGTTGGTTCGGCGGGCGTCGGATGGGCGGGTAATCGAGTGTAATGGCGACCGGCGCGCCTGGGTTTCGGAGCCATCCCACACTTTGTGCAGAGAGCGCGGAAAAGACTGTCCTGAGCCCGCCAACGCCATGGTCCATCAAAACCAGGCGTTCGGCATAGCCAAAAACAGCAAACGTCAAGTGCGCCTCAAGCAAACTGTCTCAAGTTAGGGGTTCACCCCACCCTTAAACGAGGCTAAAATGACCTAAAAACGGCCATTTTGTTTACTATTTGATAACCCATGATATTTTTCAAACCATTCATTGCATGTTACTTACGAATATTAATGCACTGACAATGGGGCAATTTATACCCTCCCCCACCCCCCGCCTCCTTCAGGAGCTGCGGAAGCGAGGATTTTTCCGGATCGCGGCGCTTTTCTCCTTCGCCTGCTGTCCAAACGCCTGCTCTCTAAACTTTGACCGGCTGCGCTACGCCCGGACAGGGCAGCCGCATATGGATTTTGCAGGCCGCGAAAATACGCAGGAGTTCGAACGATGCGGCAAGGGTGAGCGCGGCAGGGGCTGAAGCCCGTCGATTTTTGGGACGCTTTTGCGGCCCGACTAAAGTCGCGCCATGTTACAAGGCCCGAAATGTGCGAGTTTTCCTCCGATTGACCGCCCGGCGTCGTTCAGTTCCTGCAACGGGTTCTAAATACGATTGCCCGGACGCCCGGAACCCTCTAATCAATAATTGTGCGCCAAAGGGGCATAATTATGTGCAGTGTGTCACGAACAGGAGCGAAAGCTTTTGATGCTGTACCGAAGAAGCCGGGAAGGAATCTGTTTACGGTCCCGGCGGTAGCCGGTGTATAGGCGGCATGAACTCAACACAGGCTTTGGTAGGGAACGTGAGAACTTCGTTCTGGATGAGAAGGGAAATGACGAGTGGCCAACACCATGAGGAAGAATACCGATGCCAGGGCGAGGGGCGGATCATCCTGTAGTAACGTTGAAACGTCTGTAATGGGCGCGGAGCGAAGAGGATGACATAGCTTGACGGAGGGTCTGGCCAACTGGGCAACCAGGATGAGCCTCGGCCTTCCGAGCAGGTTTGCACTCGCGAGAGGCAAACGCATGGCTATGAAGAGCCGTATGACGCGAGAGTGTCACGTACGGTTGTGTGTCCAGCGAAGGCTGGCATGTTCAGCAGGAGGTAAACCTGCCGGGGCAAGAGTCAGAAGCCCCGTAGCTTGGATAGCAGAGAGGAGGGAAACTGAATTTCTGAAGCCTATCGACGAA
>JBOGLX010000092.1:0-11482 GCA_050745765.1 Occallatibacter sp.
CGCTTGAGCGGATCGGCCCTCTTGTTATGCCGGTAATCTCAGAAATAGAGCCCGTCATCGATCCGAGCCGGTTCCGGCGAACGGGGCTCCGGCTGAAGAGCTACCGCGCGCTCGACCTCGGCTTGGCTCTTCATCGCCTCCGCAACGCCAAAGCTCATCGCGATCTCGTCGACTTTGTCGTGATAAAGCCGGCGAAGATCGGTCAGTTCCGCCAGCAGCTCCTTGCGGCGCTCCGCATCATCCGTCTCCGCGGCTTCCCAGCGCGCAGTCAGCAAAACCGCAAAGCGCAGCCGCGCCAGCGCCTCGGTGGCGACGCCAAGGCCGATGTGGTTGACTTCGTCCGCACGAGGTGCGCGCGGGCCGGTGGATGAGGTGGTTTCAAGCGTGGCAGCGGTCATGGCGTACTCCCTTCCATTGCTCCTTCGGGAGCCGATCTCAACCGATCTGGCGGGAAAAGCTCGTTCCTCTAACTCCGGCACACCTGCCGGAAGAACCAAATTTCACCGCTCCAGCAGTAAACCCAACAGCAAATTTAGTCTGGCGCATTGTTTACTCTGAAGCAGTGATCTAAATCACGCCCCCGCACGCGGCTTTCTGCGCGTCTTCTCGATCGATCGCGCTACCGTCTCCGGTCCATCGGGCGCTCCCGGCGGAATATAAGGCACGTATGTTGCCGTCCCGGTGGAGAGAGACCTTAAAAATCCTTCAGATCGTTTGCGTCCAGTTCGCCCTTCCTGGCAGCCCCGGTGCGCCAAACCCATGGCAAATATTGGAATAAGGACATTCCCAGTCAGGCTTCGGGACGATTTGCGTCAAAGAAGATTTTGAGCCCGTCAAAACAAGCGGCAGGCAATGCCAATCTAGCCTCGCCGCAATGCCACTTAAAGCACCGGAGCCGGCGCACTGCACAAACAGGAGCCACCCCACTCCTTAAACCCCGTTCCGCCTATAATCACCCTGTTGTGCTTACTTTTTCCCGATCGCGTTTTCGCCGTGCCGCCCGCATCGCCGCCACGGCGGCTCTGGCCCCTGTGCTTGCCCTCGCGCCGATTCTTTCCCTGATTCTCGGGGCTCTGATTCTCGCGGGCTTGATTCTCGCGCCGCCGTTCGCTGCATCGGCCCGCGGCCAGAGCCGGGCTTCAACGCCAAACGCAGGCGCTCGGGTTGCGACAGCTCCTCCGGCGACAACCGCGGCGACAACCCCGGCCACAAATGCGGACCAATCCGGCCAGCAGCCCGCCTCGCTCGCCGATTCCGCCTCGCCCACCAATGAACGCATCCTCCTGGTGCTGCCCTTCGACAATCGCACCGGCCAGTTCAGCCTGGATTGGATGCGCGAAGCCGCCGCCGAGCTTCTCAACAGCCGCTTTGCCTCCGCCGGCTTCGCGCCCCTCACCCGCGAAGACCGCATGTACGCCCTCGATCACCTCGGCCTGCCCCAGGGCTTTCAACCTTCCCGCGCCAGTTCTATCAAGCTCGCCCAGACCCTCGACGCCGACCAGATCGTCGTCGGCAGCTTCTCCATGGATGGCTCCGATCTGGTCGCTGAAGCCCAGCTCGTCGATGTGCCCCACCTGCGCATGACCGAGCCGGTCTCCTCCCGCGGCAAGCTCACCTCCATGATCGCCATCTTCGACTCGCTGGCCTGGAAGCTCACCCGCGAGCTCGACCCCGGCTCCAACGTTGGCGAGCAGACCTTCGTCGCCGCCGGCGCCAGCCTCCGCCTCGACGCCTTCGAGCAGTACATCCGCGGCATCACCGACCCCGACCAGTCCGAGCGCCTGGCGCATCTTGAGAGCGCCGTCAAGCTCAGCCCCGACTTCAGCCCGGCCTGGATGGCGCTGGGCCGCGAAGAATACGCGACCCAGGAATACGACAAGGCCGCCGGCGCCTTCGCCAAAGTGGACCGCAACGGACCCGACGGCCTGGAAGCCGGCTTCTATCGCGGCCTCTCGCTGCTCTTCTCCGGCGACTACGCCCAGGCCGAGCAGTCCTTCGCCGGCGTGGCTCGCATCCTGCCCCTGGCCGAGGTCCTCAACAATCAGGGCGTGGCGCTCAGCCGCGAGGGCCGCGATGGCACTGCCCTGTTCGTCCGCGCTGCCGCCGCCGATCCCACCACCGCCGACTACCACTTCAACCTGGCTGTCAGCCTCAAGCAGCACGGCAACTCCACCGGCGCCGTCAGCGAGATCAAAGAGTGCATCAAGCTCCATCCCGGCGACGAGGAAGCCCAAAGCCTCCTGGACGCTTGGACAACTCCGGCCGCGCCGCAGCCCACCGTTGCCAACGCCGCCTTGAGCGCGCCCGCCGCCGAGTCCAATCCCGATCCCCTCGAGCGCATCGCGCGCACCTTCGACGCCGCGGCCTTTCGTCAGGCCGCCGCCGTCATGGACGAGATGGACGCCGCACGCCTGGCCGCCCTGCCCGCGCCCGAACGCGCGCGAAAACTCTGCGCCGAAGCTCGCGACTACCTCAAGCGCGGCCTCATCCTTGAAGCCGAGCGCCTCTATCAATCCGCGGTGGCCGCCGACCCCAACTCCGCCGATGCTCACGCCGGCCTCGCCGAGGTTCGTCTGCGCTCGGGCGACACGAAAGCCGCGAGCGACGAAGTCGCCCTGGCGCTCAAACTCGCCCCCTCAAACGCCGCAGCTCTCGATCTCGAACGCCGGATCGCCGCCAAACAAGGCGCAAAATAGAGTAGCGTAAAGCTAAAGGAGTCCTGAAGGAGCAAGTCATGCTTCAGCGCGCATCTTGGTTTGCCGTTTGCTTTGGCCTCGTATTGCCCGCCGCGGCCCTGCTCACCGTTTGCGCCTTGGCCGCGCCTGCTCCCGCCCTGCAGCCCCCAAATCGGCAGCCAATAGTCGATAAGTTCGTCCTCGACGACACCATCCAGCCCGTCAGCGCCTCCGAACTCAAGCGCGCCATCGCCCAGGCCAACTCGACCGGCGCCCGCGCCCTCATCGTCCAAATGGACACCCCCGGCGGACTCGAAGAATCCATGCGCGCCATCATCGCCGACATCCTTGCCTCGCGCGTGCCCATCATTGTCTACGTCTCGCCCTCCGGCGCCCGAGCCGGCTCCGCGGGCTTCTTCATCCTCGAATCCGCTGACATCGCCGCCATGGCCCCCGGCACCGAGGCCGGCGCCGCTCACGTCGTCTTCGAAGGCGCCAAGCCCGGCGACATCGAAATGCAAAAGGTCGAGAACGACGCCGAAGCCTTCCTGCGCTCTTACGTCACCCGTCGCGGACGCGACCCCGCCGCCGCCGAGGCCGCCGTCAAATCTTCAGCCTCCTACACCGCCGAGGAAGCCCTCAAAGACCACCTCATCGACATCATCGCCAACAACGACAGCCAGCTCCTCGGCGACCTCAACGGCCGCCAGATCACCCGCATCGACGGCTCCAAAATGACCCTCAACTTCTCGGGCGCCCGCATCCAGGTCCTCGGCGTCTCGATGCGCGACGAGCTGCTCGGCTGGCTCGTCAATCCCAACATCGCCCTGCTTTTCCTGGTCGTCGGCGCGCTGCTCATCTATCTCGAATTCCACGTGCCCGGCACCATCGTTCCCGGCGCACTGGGCACGCTCATGGTGCTGCTGGCCATCTTCGGATTGAACCTGCTGCCTATCCGCTTCACCGCCATTCTGCTGCTGCTGGCCGGAATGGTATTCTTTGTCCTCGCCGCTAAGTTTGGCGGCCACGGCGCCCTGGCCATCGCCGGAATCCTTTGCCTCGCGTTTGGATCGCTCACGCTGGTTGCCGCGCCCATTCCGCAGATGGGCGTCAACCCCCTGGTGGCCATTGCCCTCGCCCTCGGCTTTGGCGGCATCACCGTATTTCTCACACGCCTGGCCGTGCGCGCGCAGCGAAGAAAGGCCCTCATCGGCGCCGACGCCATGGTCGGCTGCCACGCCACCGCCATGGAGCCGCTGGAGCCTGAGGGCCACGTCCTGGTCGAAGGCGAAATCTGGCGCGCCGTCGCTCCCCAGCCCGTTCCCAAAGGCGCGTCCCTCCGCGTCACCGGCTTCGAGCAGATGATCCTCCGCGTTGAGCCCGCGGTTCCACCCCAGTTGCCCGATTCGGCTCACAGCGTGGCCGCGAACGGTTAAAAGCGGGCACGCCCGGGGGCACATCCCGCGCCGTAAGCGCAGCGTTTGTTAGCCCGCGCTTTCAGCGCTATCGATTACCCACAGGTTTCTCTGGCTGGCGGCGGGGCGCAGTCCCCGCCCTCTTCGCAAAAGCGGCAAAAAGGATGGCACGGAGGTCCTGTCGAGATCGAGGCGCTGACGGCGGTTTTACGGGATGGGAAAAATTTTCGATGTGGACAATAAATTCAAGAGGACGCATCCTATGTATACGAAAGGACGCGGAGGCGCAAAGGGGCGTGGAAGGGCTGGGGCCGGCACGGAGAGACAAAACACGCGGGCGGCGAGGGCGCGGGAGGCGCGGATGGGCGAGTTGGTGGTGGTGAAGAGCGAAGAGACGCAGAAGACGCAGGTGGATCCCGAGACCGCGGAACGGTTTATTGCGGAGAAACACATCGGGGAGCGGATCAAGCGGCTGCGGCTGAAGAAATCGATGGGACTGGTGGAGCTGGGCAAACACACGGGGCTTTCGGCGAGCTACCTGTCGCAACTGGAGACGGGGAGGGTGGTTCCGACGCTCAGAAACCTGGCGCGGGTGGCGATGGTGTTTTCCAAGGACCTGTCGCATTTTTTTGAGGCGGAGCCGGCGGCGGTGTTCCGGATCCACCGGCGGTCGGAGCGGGTGCGGATGCCGCAGACGGGGGTGGAGCCGCCGACTTACTTCTTCGAGAGCCTTGGGTACATGGTTCCGGACCGGCATATGGACCCTTATTTTGCGGAGTTTCTTCCGTTGGAAAAGGGGATGGAGCCGCGGCCGCACATGCACCCGGGGTTTGAGTTTTTGTATGTGCTGGACGGGGAGCTGGCGTTGAAGCACGCGGAACACGAGAGCGTGCTGGAGGCTGGAGATACGGTGTATTTCGACGCGAGCGCGCCGCACTCGTACCAGTGCGCGGGGCGGAAGGCGGCGCAGGCGATTATTGTGACGATGCACCAGGCGCCGGCGGGACAGGCTGTGCCGCTGCGCGCGGCGGGACCGGTGGTGGTGGCGCGGCCTGTGAGCGCATCGGCGCGGGCGCTGGGCGGGGAGACGAAGCCTGGCGGGGCGATGTAGAGCGGATCACCTATAAATTTGCACTATTTCCGGCGTTTTTCAAGGGGGCTTTTTCTTCTGCCACGGCGAGGAAGAGCCGCCGCTGGGAGGATGCGGCGCAGGAAACGGCTGCCTTTGGCCGAACGGCTGCTGTGATTCTCCGCATCGCATTGCTCTTGTCCACAGGGCAGGCTCTGGGGCGCGCGCTACGGTTGGACTGCGGACGCAGCACTCAGCAGTTGGCGCCGGCTTTGGCGAGGTCTTTTTTTAGGCCCTTCATGCTGATGCGGCTTGAGGCTTCAGAGACGCTCATGCCGGAGCCGGCCGGGGGGACGCCGCCGTGCCAGTGGGTTTCAAGGCTGACGGCGTAGTGGTAGCCCTGGCGGATAAAGGCGCGGAACTGGCCGACCCAATCGATGATGCCGCCGCCTACGGGCGCCCACGCGAAGCCGCCGCCTGGCTTGCGGATGGTGTCTTTGCAGTGGCAGTGGCCGATGCGGTGCTTGGGGAGCAGGTCGTAGTCGGTGGGGTAGGGGACGTCGCCGGGGAAGGTGGCGGAGTTGCCGAGGTCCCAGTTGAGCATGAGGTTGGGGTTGGGGATGGCGGCGAGGGTCGCCGCGGCCTCTTTGCCGCTGCCGGTGTTGCAGTCCATTTCGTTTTCGAGCAGCAGGATGACGTTGTGTTTGGCGCAGATGGTGGCGGTTTCGTCGAGCTTCTTGTCGATGGCGGCGCGATAGGGCTTGACGTCGTCGAGGCGCCAGAAGTCGAAGCAGCGGAGGCGATCTGTCGCGAAGGTTTTGCAGAGATCGATGCAGTGGTCGCGCAGGGCGTTCTGCTGCTTGAAGTCGAAGTCGGCGTGGAACTCGCCATGCTTTGGAGCGAAGCGGGATCGCGGCGCGCCGGGCCAGTCGGCTTTGAAGAGCGGGCTGGCGATGTCGGTGACGCGAAGATTGTATTTGGCGAGGATTTTGCGGGAGCGGCCGATTTCGTCCGAAGTTAGCTCGGTGATGTTCTTGTTCCACATGCCGCGCAGCTCGATCCAGTTGAGGTTGAAGACCTTGGAAGCGACCCAGGCGGAGTGGTCGAAGTCCTGAGAGATTTCGTCGTTGATGACGGAGAGACGGAAGGGGCAATCGGCGGCGGCGCGGGCGGTGCGGGACGCGGCGGCGAGCGCGCCTGCGCTGGCAAGACCGGCGAGAAATTCCCGGCGCGATGGGGACATGAGGATTCTCCTTGAATTTTTGGGAGCGTCTGGAGTGACGTTCGGCTCGCGGTTGCGATTATAGACTCTTGAGGTGAAGAGGACCTCGATCCATCGGGGACCTGAACCCTGCTCCCTCCATTCTTGGTACTCAGGGGCTTTGCGCGGGTTTTCATGCAAGCTGCGTCCATCTCGAGATGTTTTTGCATCCAATCGAAGAGAAACACGCGGCAAGCAAACTGCGGCTGGGAGATTGAGGATGAAGGGATTGTCGGGCAAAGTTGCGATTGTGACCGGAGCAAGCTCGGGGATAGGGCAGGGAATCGCGAAGCGGCTGGGCGCCGAGGGCGTGAAGGTGATTGTGGATTACGTGGGCGCGCCCGCGGACGCAGAAGAGACGCAACAGGCCGTCAAACAGGCCGGCGGCGAGGCGGAGATTGTGCAGGCCGACGTGACCAAAATGGACGACATGGCGCGGCTTGTGGACACGGCGTGGAAGCGGTTTGGCGCGGTGGACATCCTGGTGAACAACGCCGGCGTGGAGCACAAGTCGGCGTTCTGGGACACGACGGAGGCCGAGTACGACAAGGTGATGGCGGTGAATCTGCGCGCGGTGTTTTTTTTGACGCAGGCATTTGTGCGGCGGCTGCGCGATGCGAAGAAGCCGGGGCGCGTGGTGAACATCAGCTCGGTCCACGAGGACATGGTGTTTCCGGGCTTCGCGACTTACTGTTGCAGCAAGGGCGGAGTGCGCATGTTGATGCGCGATCTGGCCGTGGAGCTGGGGCCGCTGGGCATTACGGTTAATAACGTTGCGCCGGGCGCGATTTCCACACCGATCAACACGGCGCTGCTCAACAACAAGCAGCAGCTCAACGCGCTGCTGGCCAACATTCCACTGGGACGGATGGGGACTACGGAGGATGTGGCCGGCGTGGTGGCCTTTCTTGCATCGGACGACGCGTCGTATGTGACCGGATCGACGTTTGTGGTGGACGGCGGGCTGATGCGCAACTACCGCGAACAGTAAGGGAACCTCCGGTTTGGCGGCCGGATTTCCTTTCGGGGGCTAAACCCACGATTCTTTCCAGCAGCTTGCGGTACGACTGAAGTCGTGCCCTTTCAAAACCGGAATTTAATCGGAGTCGCCTAGGAAGCTATGCCTGCGAAGATTGAAGACTACGCCATGATTGGCGATTGCGAAACCGCGGCCCTGGTGGATGCGCATGGCTCCATCGATTGGCTGTGCTGGCCGGACTTTTCGTCGGAGGCATGCTTTGCAGCGCTGCTTGGCGGCGAGGAAAACGGCTATTGGAAGATTGCGCCGAAGGGCGGAGAGTGCACAGTTTCGCGCGCCTATCGCGAGCACACGCTGATTATCGAGACCACGTTTGAGCTTTCGGATGGGGCCGTCCGGCTGATCGATTTTATGCCCGTGCGCGGGCAGAACTCGGACGTGGTGCGCGTTGTTGAGGGCATTCGCGGCAGCGTGGATTTGCGCATGGAGCTGGCGCTGCGCTTCGACTACGGCAGCACCGTGCCGTGGGTGACGCGCAGCGACGACGGCGTTCGCGCAGTCGCCGGGCCCAACCTGGCCGTGCTGCGCGGCTCCGTGCCGGTTCACGGCGAGGACCTGAAGACCGTGGCGGAGTTCACCGTGAACGAAGGCGAGCGCGCCTGGTTCACGCTCACTTATGGCGCGTCGTTCCTCGTCGATCCCAAACGCATCGATTTCAAGTCCGCGCTCGAAGACACCGAGCGTTTCTGGCGCCGCTGGACCAAACGCCTCAAATACAAGGGCAGGTACCGCGAGGCGGTGGAACGCTCGCTCATCTCGCTCAAAGCCATGACCTACCGGCCTTCGGGCGGCATCGTGGCTGCTATCACCACTTCGCTTCCCGAGGCCATCGGGGGCGAGCGCAACTGGGATTATCGCTATTGCTGGCTGCGCGACACGACCTTTACGCTGCTTGCGCTGGCCAACGGCGGCTACTTCGACGAGGCCGCCTCGTGGCAGGACTGGCTGCTGCGCGCGCTGGCCGGAAGCCCCGATCAGGTGCAGATCATGTACGGCCTCAAGGGCGAGCGGCAACTGATGGAGTGGGAGGTCGACTGGCTGCCCGGATACGAGAACTCGCGCCCAGTGCGCATCGGTAACGCCGCGTCCTTGCAGGTGCAGCTGGACATCTACGGGGAGATGCTCGACTCCTTTTTCCATGCGCAGTCGAGCATGGCGCGCCACAACGAGGACGACTTCAGGGTGCTTTGCCTTCTGCTCGGCCACCTTGAAAAAATCTGGCAACAGCCGGATTCGGGCATCTGGGAAACGCGCGGCGGGCCGCAGCAGTTCACTTACTCCAAAATGATGGCGTGGGTGGCGTTCGACCGCGCCGTGCTGCTCGCCGAACAACTGAAGTACGAGGCCCCGCTCAAGGAGTGGCGCGCCATCCGCGATGCGATTCACGAGGAGATATGCGCCAAGGCATTTAACAAAGAGAAAAATGCGTTTGCGCAGGCCTACGGTTCCGACCAGTTGGACGCCGCGCTTCTGCTGATGCCCGCGGTCGGCTTTTTGCCCGGCAACGATCCGCGCGTGAAGGGAACCGTGGAGGCGATCGAGCGGGAATTGATGCCGGACGGCCTGGTGCTGCGCTACGACGCGTCGAAGTCGCCTGACGGATTGCCACCCGGCGAAGGCATGTTTCTCGCATGCAGCTTTTGGATGGTGAGCGCCCTTAAGGTGATCGGCCGCGAGAGCGATGCGCGCGCGCTGTTCGAGAAACTGCTCGGCCTGCGCAACAGCGTCGGCCTGCTCTCGGAGGAATACGATGCGAGCCGCAAGCGCCTGGTGGGAAATTTCCCGCAGGCATTCTCGCACATTGCGCTGGTAAATGCCGCGTTCGATCTGGCGCCGGGACGGAAAGTGCGCGAGCGCACGCACCGGCACCTGAAACACAAAGCGGGAAGCTTGCAAGCCTGATAAAATTGAAGCTGCCGCATTGCGCGGGGTCTGACGATTTTACTTCTCTAAGCCGCTCCAACGGCCCGACCAATCGAACAACCGCTAAGGAAAGTTGCGCCTGTGAGCCAGACGATACGCAATATCGCCATCATCGCCCACGTGGACCACGGAAAGACCACGCTGGTGGACGCCATGCTGCGCCAGGCTGGAACCTTCCGCGCCAACGAGCAGGTGGCCGATCGGGTGATGGACTCGAACGAACTGGAGCGCGAGCGCGGGATTACAATTCTGGCCAAGAACACTGCCATCAACTATGCCGGCGGCAAGATCAACATTGTGGACACGCCGGGCCACGCGGACTTTGGCGGCGAAGTGGAGCGCGCCCTGAAGATGGTGGACGGCGTGATGCTGCTGGTGGACGCGGCCGAGGGACCGCTGCCGCAGACGCGCTACGTGCTGGCCAAAGCGCTCGAAGCCAAGCTGCCGCCCATTGTCGTGATCAACAAGATCGACCGGCCCGACGCGCGTCCGCAGGAGGTGCTGAACGAGATCTACGATCTGTTCATCGATCTCGACGCGGAGGAGTCGCAACTGGAGTTTCCGGTGCTCTACGCGGTGGCGAAGGCGGGCACGGCGACGACCGATCCGGCGACGCCGGGCGTGGATTTACAGCCGCTCTTCGAGACCATTGTTAAAACCATTCCCGCGGCCACCGGCGATCCCGACGGTGCGCTGCAGATACTGGTCACGAATCTCGACTACTCCGATTACTTCGGCCGCATCGCGATCTGCCGCGTCTTTCAGGGTACGCTGCGCGCGGGCGACGAAGTGAACATCTCCAAGCGCGACGGCAGGCTGGAGAAGACACGCATCACCAAGCTATTCACGTTCAGTGGACTCAAGCGCACGGAGACCGAAGAGACCACGATGGGCGACATTGTGGCCGTCGCGGGCGTTGAAGGCATCACCATCGGCGAGACCATTACGGGGGCCGAGAATCCGGCGCCGCTGCCGTTGATCGTCATCGACGAGCCGACGATTGCGATTCAGTTCAGCGTGAACAACTCACCGTTCGCGGGGCGCGAAGGCCAGTACGTGACCAGTCGCAATCTGAGGGAGCGTCTGGAAAAAGAGCTGCTGACCAATGTATCGATTCGCGTGGAGGAGACCGGCTCGCCCGACAGTTTCAAAGTGCTGGGGCGCGGCGAGCTGCAGCTTGCCATTTTGATCGAGATGATGCGCCGCGAGGGCTATGAGGTGATGGCGGGCCGGCCGGAAATTGTTACGAAAGTAGTGGACGGCGTGCGCATGGAGCCGGTGGAGCACCTGACTATCGACGTGCCCGAGCAGTTTACCGGCGTGGTGATCGAGAAGCTGGGGCCGCGCAAAGGCGAGATGACGAAGATGCACAATCACGGGTCAGGCCGCGTGCGCATGGAGTTTCGCGTGCCAAGCCGCGGGCTGATTGGGCTGCGCAGCGAGATGCTGACCGAGACGCGCGGGACGATTGTGATGAATGCGCTCTTTGACGGCTACATTCCCTACCAGGGCGAGATTCCGCAGCGGCCCACGGGCGCGCTGATTTCCGACCGGCAGGGTGCGACGACGACCTACTCGCTGAACGCGCTGCAGGAGCGGGGGATTCTGTTTGTGGGGCCGGGCGTTGAAGTGTACGAAGGCATGGTTGTGGGCGAGCACTCGCGCGACAACGATCTCGACGTGAACGTGGTGCGCGAAAAGAAGATGACGAACATGCGCGCATCAAGCGCCGATGAGGCCATTCGACTGGTGCCATACAAGGCGCTGAATCTTGAGCAGGCTATCGAGTTCATCGCCGAGGACGAGCTGGTGGAAGTGACGCCGAAGTCGCTGCGGCTGCGCAAGAAGATTCTGCAGGCAAACCGGCGGCCGAAGCGGTGGGAGAAGACAGGGGCAGCCAGTTAGGGAGCAGCCAGGGGGCGGTGCGATGCGCTACGAAGCGATCCAATTACAGAGAAAGTTGGGACTATTCACCGAGCACTGGGCGCCCAGAGTGATTGCCGAATTGAACGACTATCAGTTCAAGCTAGTGAAACTGGAAGGCGATTTTGTGTGGCACTCGCACACGGCCACGGACGAAGCCTTCCTGGTGTTGGACGG
>JBOGLX010000093.1:0-2960 GCA_050745765.1 Occallatibacter sp.
GCCGTAGGCTGTGCCTTCGCGTTCGAACAGTTCGAAGACCGTGCGAACGGCACCCTGCACTTCGCGATCGGGATCGAGCACGATCTTATCCTCGTCGAAGACAAGGCCAACCGGCAGTGCAAACCTCAGATCGCCTCTGGATGCCTTGTTGAGCTTGCCGCCGTGGAGGCGCGCGTGGATGATGTGCAACTCCGCCTGAGCGAAGGTGCCCTTCATTCCGAGCACGAGGCCGTCGTTGAATTCGGCAGGACTGTATACGCCATCTTCGTCGATCACGAGCGTGCCGGTGATGGCGCCCCGTTCGAGAAGCCGATGCCAGTCCTGGTTCGACCGCGCCAGGCGCGACGCTTCCAAGGAGAAGATCGCGCCGACATGGCCCATCGCCACATCGCCGACCAGGGTTTTGAAGTCCGTGCGAGTGCTTGCTGCAGATCCCGACTTGCCCAGATCCCGGTCGAGGACCCGGATCTGTTCCTGGCTCCAGCCGAGTGAGCGAGCCTTGCTCACCAGATTGTATTGGCGGTCCGTGCTCTCCTGATTGAAGCGCACCTGCGCCAGGGTCGACTGGCGGATGTAGATGCAGGCTTGTCGCGACAGATGCCGATCGGCAATCTTGGGATGCATGGTCATTGGCGCTCTCCGGATCGGATGGTGAGGCGCCAGCAGCAAGAAGGCAGACAACCATGTCGGCGAGAACGGCGCCCACCTTGGCGACGTCGAAGGCGGTGAGGGCCGGGTCCATCACGGTCTACCCGAGATCCTCGCGCCGGCGCAGGAGTTCCGTGTTGATCGCACAGATTTCGTTGAGTGCCTCGCGCAGCCTGTTGAAATTGCCTATCAACCTGGCGACGCGCTCGTGCGCGGCGTTCGGAACGTAATCTCTGCGGGGCCGCCCTTCGGGCTGACTGATGACCAGATACCGCTTCGGACCATGTCCTGGCCCGCTGGTGCAGCGGCAGTTCGGCCGACCGCATCGCTTGTAGGTCTCGGTCAGGGAACCGCGTAATATCAACTCGAGCGGGGGTAAGTCGCGCATCAATGTGCGACGCCGTTTGCGCAGAGCTGTTGCCGGCAGATCTCGGATATTCATCGGACCGAATCGGAAGGTGATCCGAGGGAATCGAAACGCGAGTCATTGGTCAAGCCCGAAATCGCCAAATCTCAGCGCGGCGAGGAGTTCGACGAGGGCGATCAGACCGAGGGCGTCAACCAGCAACCGGCCGCCGCCCGAACGCCCCTGGGAACCAGGAGCGGCCCAGTCAGTCCAGTCCCGCGGTATTGCAAATGAGCCCAGGTCGCTGTCGCGCAGGCTCAGCGTCTCGACACCCGAGACAGCCCGGACTTTCAGAACAACAAACCGCTGGCCATGCAACGGATGAAACGGGTGGACGACCTCGGCAGATCCCAAAGGCCGATCGAGTCGGAGTGCAGTTCGCTGGGTGTGTGCCGACGGTCTCCGACAGGATCGCCCAGATGGTGGTCAAACGGCACCTGGAACCGATCCTGGAACCGGTGTTCCACCGGGACTCTTATGGATATCGACCTGGGAAGTCCGCACACGATGCTCTCGTCAAAGCCCGGCAGCGTTGCTGGGCGCAAGACTGGGTGCTCGACCTCGACATCAAGAGTTTCTTCGACGAGATCGATTGGGACCTCCTGATGCGAGCAGTGCGGCGGCACACTGACTGCCCATGGGTGCTGCTCTACCTTGAACGGTGGTTGCGGGCGCCCATGCGCATGCCGGATGGGACTTTGGTTGACCGGGAAAGGGGCACCCCGCAGGGGGCTGTCGTCAGCCCTGTGCTGGCGAATCTCTTTCTTCACTACGCGTTCGATTGCTGGATGCAACGAGAATATCCGCGCATCCCATTTGAACGCTATGCGGATGACGCAATCTGTCATTGCGCGAGCGAAGCCCAGGCGCTCGAGTTACGTCGAGCACTGGAAGACAGGTTTTCGGCGTGTCGGCTGCGGCTGCACCCGGAAAAGACCAAGATCGTCTACTGCAAGGATGCCAATCGAACCGGGGAATACCCGGAGCGGTCATTCGACTTCCTCGGCTACACGTTCCGGTCGAGATCGGCGATTGGCCGACACCGAAAGCGCTTCGCCAGCTTCATTCCCGCGGTCAGCGACAAGGCTGCCAAGAGGATGCGGCTGGAGGTGCGGCGGTGGCGAATGCATCTGCGCAGCGACCTTGAGCTGGACGAGATCGCCGAATGGACCCGCCCCTTCCTCGCTGGATGGGTGCGCTACTATGGGCGGTTTTACCCCTCGAAGCTTCGCGAGGAACTCCGCACGATCGATGCTTTCATCGTGCGATGGGTGTCTCGCAAATACAAACGGTTCCGGGGACACACGTTGGCGGCCTGGGATTGGCTGCGCTCGCTCAAGCGGCGCAACCCTACTGTGTTCGCCCACTGGACCTTGAGACCAGTGACTGGATGATGGGAGCCGGATGAATCGAGAGGTTCACGTCCGGTTCTGAGAGAGCGTGGGGCTGCGATGCCCCGCGCCACTCACCTTCATCAAGGCTTACGTCTCAGTTGCCGAAGCACGCGGCGGCATCGGCGCGTGGCTGGCGTTCTACAACGACGAGCGCGTGCATCAGGCTCTGGGCTACTGTACACCGCGCGAGATGTTTGAGGCAGCGCCGGCCTGTGGATATGTGGACGACGCAAGCGCGTTGACCACATTCCCACAGGCCCCACAACAGCAAGAAGGGGATTCAATCGATAAGGAAAAGGTGCTATACAGCTTTGTTGCCCTCTCGAACGGTTAGGGGGACTGCAACCGGCGGGGATCTCTCTTAGCAAACCCCGTTTCCTGTCCAATGGATGGGGGCCACCTCACCAAGCGTTTTCCAGACCGTTCGTGTGGATGAAGTCGTGCTTCACGTACTGGCCGATTGAATGATTGACCGTTTGATGGTGGAACTTTTCCCCGACGCGGTTATAGCC
>JBOGLX010000094.1:0-33338 GCA_050745765.1 Occallatibacter sp.
ACGCACACCTTCAACGCCATGCGCCCGCTCGACCACCGCGAGCCGGGCATCCTGGGCACAGTGCTCACCGACGACTCGATTTATTCCGAGCTGATTTGCGACGGGGTACACTCGGCGCCCGAAATGACGCGGCTATGGTGGCGCGCCAAGGGACCGGAGCGCGGCATCCTGGTGACCGACGCCATGAGCGCCGCAGGAATGCCCGACGGCGAGTACCGGCTTGGCGGCTTCGCGGTGCAGGTGGTCGGGGGCCGAGCGATGGCCAATGGCGTGCTGGCCGGCAGCGTGCTTACGCTCGACCGCGCACTGGCCAACTTCATGGCCTTCGCCGGCGCATCTGCGGATCAGGCGCTGCGGTTGTTGACGGCCAATCCCGCGGCCATGACCGGACTTGATGGCGAAGCGGGCGCGGTTGCTGTGGGGCGCGCGGCAAATCTCATCGCGGTAAGCGAGCAAGGGAAGCTGCTCGCCTCATTCGTCAGCGGAGAGCCTATTTCATCGCCGGTCGCAGCGTGAATGTGGCAGGGGCTGAAGCCCAACCTATTCTTCGTCACAGTTTCGGCACGACTAAAGTCATGCCCTGACACAAGACTCTTCTTCCCTATTCCCTATTCCCTGTTCCCTATTCCCTATTCCCTGTTCCCTATTCCCTATTCCCTGTTCCCTATTCCCTATTCCCTATTCCCTGCCTCTCGCCCGGACCTTGAACCAGATGGGCGTGCCTTTGAAGCCGAAGGCGTCGCGGATCTGGTTTTCGAGGAAGCGCTCGAAGGCAAAGTGCAGTTTTACCTCGCGGTCGGTGAAGAGGACAAAGGTCGGCGGCGCCACCGCGGCCTGCGTCATATAGAGGATGCGAACACGCCTGGACATGGGCACCGGCGCGCGCTGAAAGTCGATGCGGTCGAGGAAGCGGTTCATCTGGCCGGTGGTGACGCGTTTGCGCCGCTCGTGCGCTATGGCCATCACCTCGCGCAAAATGCGCGGCAGTCCTTTGCGTTCGGGCCCTCCCGCCTCCAGTGCGGAGATGAAGAGCACCGGCGCGTAATCGAGATACTTGAGCGCGCGGCGGAGCTGCTTTTCGAAAAGCATACGGTCGGCAGGGGGCTTGCCGTCGGTGCGTCCCGTGGTCACCGCGTCCCACTTGTTCACAATCACAATGACGCTTCGCCCGCTTTCGTGCGCGTAGCCGCCGATGGTGGCGTCGCTTGCGGTAACGCCTTCTGTGGCGTCGAGGATGAGCAGCGCCACATCCGCCGACTCCAGATGCCTCCGCGCCATGACGACGCTGAGCTTCTCGGCCATGAGGTGCGTTTTGCCTTTGCGGCGGATGCCGGCAGTATCGACAAAACGCAGCCGGTGCCCGTCGAACTCCACCACCTCGTCGACTGCGTCGCGCGTGGTGCCGGCGATCGGCGAGACAATCGCGCGCGTTGTCCCGGTCAGCGCATTCAACAGCGTGGATTTGCCAACATTGGGCCGGCCGATGATGGCGATGGAAGTTTCAAGCTGCTCGAACTCGCCGTGGGTGCGATGGGGTTTTGCGCCCAACGTCTGGTAATGAGGCTCTTCGTCATTTTGGGTGGGCTCTACAACGGAAACCGCTGTGGCAACCGGCGCTGGAATCGCTTCGGCAACGGCGTCGAGCAGATCGCCGATTCCTTGCCCATGCTCGCTGCTGATGGGAAACACATTGCGAATGCCAAGCTGCCGGAAATTCTCCGCGGCCAGCGCCATGGCCTCGCCCTCAACTTTGTTCACGGCCAGAAATAAGGGCTTGCCGCCGCGAATGAGCAGCCGCACCAGGTCGTAGTCTGGCCGCGCCAGCTCAGTGCGCGCGTCCACCACCATCACCAGCGCGTCCGCTTCTTCGAGAGCGACGCGGGCCTGATTATAGATCTCGGTCGGAATCAGCTCGGGATCGTTGGGCACGATGCCGCCGGTGTCGACGAGCCTAAACCGCCGCCCGGCCCAGTCGAACTCGCCGTAGATGCGGTCGCGCGTGATCCCCGGCTCGTCGCCGACGATCGAACGCCGCGTTCCCGTGAGCCGGTTGAAGAGCGTCGACTTGCCCACATTGGGCCGGCCCACGATGGCGACGAGCGGCAGAGCGCCCGCGCCGGCGTTGGTCGATACGACCGATCTGCGATAGGTGGGCAAGGTCTGAATCTCCTGCATTAGTGTACTGTTTCGGCGATGCGCGGCTTTTCGATGAGCGGCTTCTCATAGTGCAGCCATGAACGCGGATCCGCAATTGCCTTCCTATCCGCTACGGAGGGAACCATGCACATTCACGGGAACTCCATGAACCTGAACGCGGCGAATTTCTCTTCGCCCGGCCTGCAGAATCGCGCTGCCCTTGAAGCCCAGCGTGCCGCCGAAACCCGTAAGCGCCTGCTCAACAAGTCGCAGTCCCTCGAAGCCGAATCCGGCGCCGATTCCGACGCTACGCTGCTCATCGGCCATTGGCTTGACGGCGAGCCCGGCCAGACGCAAGACGAAGACGCTTACGGCGCAGTCCCTTCCAGCAGAGACAACAACTTTGGATGACGCTCGCGCTTCGGGCGCCGCTCTGAGCTTCATCCAGTCAAGCTAACGGCGTCGGGCCTTCGAGGCTGCCGTTTGCGCTGCGCGATCCGCTGCGGCCTGCAATAATCAGTCAATTTCGCGCCGCCGCAGGCCATATTTCGTTACACAAGGCGCCCCGCGTGCGTATAAACTACCGCAGTTCCCCTATGAAAGAGGGCTCCAATGCCGAAATTCCTGATTGAGCGTGAAATTCCAGGAGCCGGCTCCATGTCGGCTGAGCAGTTGCAGAGAGTGGCGGAAAAATCCTGCAGCGTTCTGCGGAACCTGGGCCCGCAGATTCAGTGGCTGCACAGCTACGTCACCGGCGACAAAATCTACTGCGTCTACATCGCGCCGAATGAAGAAATGGTGCGTGAACACGCCCGGATGGGGGGATTTCCCGCCAACAGCGTCACGCAGATACTCAAGATCATCGACCCCACCACCGCGGAAAGCTTGCCCGGCTGACTTGCGGCCCAGCTGATCCGCGATTGATCGCGGCATCGAAGGCAGGGTCGCGCCGCACACTCGGCCGGCCGCGTCACTATGATGGAATGAGCGCCTGACTCCGCTTCCGGCCTCATGCCAACTGCCGACACCCAAACCCGCGCCCTGCCCACGCTGCACGAGTTTTTCGCGCCCGGCGGCATTCTGGCGCGCTCGCCGCTGCCCTACGAGTACCGCCCCGGCCAGCTTGAAATGGCCCGCGCCGTAGAGCGCGCCCTTGGCGAGCGGCGGCACCTGATCGTCGAGGCCGGCACGGGCACCGGCAAAACGCTCGCCTACCTGCTCCCCGCACTGCGCACCGGCCAGCGCGTCATCGTCTCCACGGGCACCAAGGCCCTCCAGGACCAGCTCTATTTCCGCGATGTTCCTTTTCTTGAAACGCTGCTTGGCGGGCTGCGGGTCTGTTACATGAAGGGCCGGGCCAACTACCTGTGCCGCCGCAAGCTTGCCGCGCTGCGCGACCAGCCGATTTTGTCCGGCCTCGAAGAGATCGACCAGTTCCAGCAGATCGCCGAGTGGGAGCGGGAAACGGAAACCGGCGACCGCGCCGAGCTTTCGGGCATCCCCGAGTCGAGCGCGCTCTGGTCGAAGCTCGACGCGCGGGCCGACGCCTGCCTCGGCTCAACTTGTCCGGACTACCGACGCTGCTTCATCACCGAGATGCGCCGCAAGGCGCTCGAATCGGACATTGTCATCGTCAACCACCATCTCTTCTTTGCCGATCTCGCCGTCAAGCGCGAGGCGGCCGGCGCGCCCGACGCGGGAGTGCTTCCCGAAGCCGCCGCCGTGGTCTTCGACGAGGCCCACGAGCTTGAAGAAGTCGCATCGAGCTACTTCGGTCTCTCGGTTTCGAACCTGCGCTTCGAGGAGCTGGCGCGCGACACCGATGCGCTCTTGCGCGGCAAGCCCGGCGCCGAGAATCTTCCCGCCGCAACGCAGCAGCTTCGCGAGCGGGCGCGCATGTTCTTCGCGGCGCTGCCCATGGCCGGCGACGGGCGGCAGCCGTTTGCGGAGCGCGAGGCCTTCCTCGAGTCCTCGGGCGATTCGTATCTCGGCGTGCGGGCGACGCTCAAGCTGCTGGAAGCGGAGATGGACGGGCTCACGGAGGTCGATGAAGCGCCCGGCCTCGTCAAACGCGCCGCGCGCCTGCGCAGCGAACTCGAATTTCTATTGGAATCGAATTCAAGCAACATGGTTTATTGGCTTGAACGGCGCGCGGGCGGTGCGGCCACGGACAAAGGCCCCGCGGCCGGCAGCAGGGCGTTCCGCACCCAGGCCCGCACTACGTATGTGCAGGCCACGCCTATCGACGTCTCCGAGCTTCTGCACGAGCTTGTCTTCGAGCAGATCCCAACGGCGGTGCTCACTTCGGCCACGCTCACCGTGCAGGGCGGTTTCGAGCACATGCGCCGCCGGCTGGGCCTGACCGAGGCGCGCGAGCTGGTGGTGCCGTCGCACTTTCGTTACGGCGAGCAGGCGCTGCTCTATCTTCCGCCCGAAATGCCCGACCCGCGCGAACCCGATTTCCCCGAAGCCGCCGCGCAGTGCATCCGCCGGGTCCTCTCGATCACCCGCGGCCGCGCCTTTTGCCTCTTCACCAGTTACAGCCAGATGCGCGATTTGTACGAGCGGCTGCTGCCCGTTCTCGATTTTCCCATCCTGCTGCACGGCACGGCGCCGCGCAAAGCCCTTTTGGACGAGTTTCGCGCCACTCCCAACGCCGTGCTCTTCGGCACTGCCAGCTTTTGGCAGGGCGTGGATGTGCAGGGCGAAGCGCTGAGCTGCGTCATCATCGACCGGCTGCCGTTTGCCGTCCCCAGCGACCCGGTGGTTCAGGCCCGCATGAAGGCCATCGAAGAAGCCGGCGGCCGTCCCTTCTTCGACTACCAGGTGCCGGAAGCGGTGCTTACGCTGAAGCAGGGCTTCGGGCGGCTTATCCGCTCGCTCGAGGACCGCGGCGTGCTGGTGCTGCTCGATCCGCGCATCCGGCGGCAGCGCTATGGTCAGACATTTCTACAGAGCCTGCCGCCGTACCGGACGACAGCGGAGATTGCGGACGTGGAAGAGTTCTTTCGCGACGAGAAATCTTCATGAAACGCAGCTTGCGGGCATTCCGGATCAATCGCATTCGGAATCCGAAGCCGGCGTCCCACATATTCAGCCAGCGCGTCTGCGAAGGCCACTTGCTGCGAACTTGCTGAATTATTCGTCACGAATGCGGCAACTCCGATTAAAATAATGACCAACCTGGGCAATACCTCCACGGTCGATTGTTTACCGGCCGCAAGTATAAGGCTTGCGGCAGGCGCGATCTCACGAGGATGCGGCAGTTCGAATTTCCATGCGAATCGGTTTGACGGAAAGCCAGGCCGGCCAGAAAAGTGGTCATTTCCAGGTTGTCAAGACTGGCTATGGCCGCTGACTTCTTCATGTGGAAGTCTAAAAGGGAGTGTAAGCGAGAGGTGCGCTTTGCGACACCTGAACCTGACAAACCTGCCAGCAATTGCCTTGGCGGCACTTTCGATTCCGATGTGCCATGGCTATCTCTTCGCTGTCCAATCCAGCCCGCAACAAGGGCAGCCGGCGGCCGTCAGCCCGAAACCGGTCTCACCGAACATTCCTCCCGAGGAATACGGAGACATCCTGATGGCGCGGCAGAAATATCAGGCGGCAATCGCCGCTTACAACCAGGTTCCCGGCAAATCGGCGGTCATTTGGAACAAAATCGGCGTCGCCTATCAGCACTTGTTCGCCTTGGACCAGGCAGAGAAGTCTTATCTGCATGCGCTGCACATGCGGCGAAACTACCCCGAAGCGCTCAATAATCTCGGCACCGTGTACTTTGCCAGGAAGGAGTACCGCGAGGCGGAAAAGTGTTACAAGCGTGCAGCCAGGTTGGAGCCAAGCACCGCTGTTTTTTCGATGAATCTCGGCACAGTTTATTTCGCCGAAAAGAAGATGCGGCAGGGCGCCGAAGCCTATCGCGCTGCCTTTGCCGTCGATCCTTCGGTTTTCAAGCCAGACAATGCGCAAGACATTCCCGAACCGAGTTCGCCGAAGGAAAAAGCCGGTCAGTACTATTGCATGGCCGAGCTCTTCGCCCGCGCGGGAATGAATGCACAAGCCATCGATTTGCTGCGTAAGTCCTTCGATGAGGGATTCACCGACCGCAAGCGGCTTTTAGAAGACCGCGACTTCGCGGGATTGAGAAACACCTCCGCATTCTCCCAGTTGATGCAGGAGCAGAAGTCCCATTGAGGCGAAAATGAGCCAGGTGTAGAAAACCGCAATCTTTTTCACCATCTCCACACCGACCGCTGACCGCTGACCCCTGACCGCTGACCCCTGACCTCTGTTCTTCAGTAGCCGATGTTTCTTACCGCGCGCTCACCCAGCCGCTCCTTGAGCTGCGCCAGATAGAGGCTCTGCGGCTTTACCGGCACGCCGGGCGAATCAACTGTGGCCGGCGTGAGCGGCGGGCGCGGCTGCCCGCCGTCGAAGACCGGAAACGCAGGATCGGTCTGCTCCCCCTTGTTCCCAATGGACCAGATCATCGATCCTGGCGGCTGGTTCATGCCCAGCACCTTGGCCGTCGAGTTCCACACCACGCTCCAGCCGATGGCCCAGCCGTGCCCCGAGCCCATCTCGCCGCGGTTCATCATGTCGATGCCGCCGCCGGGCACGTCGCAGTTGTCGATCAGCAATCCCGTCGACCAGCGCTGGTGCGGCTCGATGTGCCCGTTGCCCTGAAATTTGCAGTTGAGGGCAACGACTGGCCCCTGCCGGCCCGCCTGCGTCACGATGTAGAAAGTGCTGTCGCCGCTCCCGGTGCAGCGGTCGAACAAAATCTGCGAGCCGTTGCAGGCAAAATCGGCCGGCTTGGCGTGGCTGGTCACGGCGGCTTCCTGCGTAACGTCGCACTTGAGGAACGTGATGCGCGCGCTGCCGGCGTCGATGCTCATGCCGTTGGTCGTATCGAGCAGGGCCACCCCGCGCAGCCAGCTATCGACGGCGCCGCGAATAGAGACGCCGCCAAACGCCGGTTCGCCCAGAGCAATTGTGCGTTTGGGTGCAACGAAGCGCAGGTCTTCGACGCCGACCTGCGAAAGCTGCCCGCTCACCGCGATCTTGCTCACCAGCGCGTGGCCGCCGTCGAAGTAGTGCGCGTCGTAGTCGTCCATCAGCGGCACGGCAAGGGTAATCGTGTCGCCGTTGACAGCGGCAATCTGCCGCCGCACTTCGAGATACGGCCCCCTGACCCAGTGCTCCGGCTTGCCGTTGCGGAAGATGCTGTTCATGCCCATGAAGTCGACCCACGCCTGCGTCACCGGCTTGCGGATGAGCAGCATGTCGCCGGCATGAAGATTGGCGGCGTAGGCCACGTGGATCGTCATTGTGCCTTCGGGAACGTAGGCGTCGGTGATGTAGGTCTCGGCGCCGGAGTTCGATTGGCTCAGGCGTCCCGCGATGCGCAGGGCGAGATGCGGCCTGCCGGTCATCTCGATGGTGGTGCCTTTGTCGCCGTCGCCGGCCCCGCGCAGAACGACGCCCGAAGCGGCGATCGAAAGCATGCCCGCGCAGTGAAACGTGCCCGGCGCCAGTTCGACGGCGCCGCGGAATCCGTTGACGAGCGGCAGCGCGGAGACCTGATCGATGGCGGCCTGGATCGCGTCCGTATCGTCCGCACCCGAGGGCTTGACGGTGCGCTTCGCGGGGACGTAGGGCAGCGCCACGCCGCCGCCCTCATAGCCGGCGTAGGAGAAATCCGGGATTCGGTCGCCTTTCGCCGTGTACGTATACACCAGCTTGCCGTCTGCGCCGTAATAAACCCACTTGCTCTGCGCGGCCGAGGCGTGCGAAGCAGAAAGAAGAACGGCCAAAAGAACCAGGCCAAAACAAGGGTAAAGGAGAGTTTTTCTCATTTAGTTCTCCGGGTGGGAGCCGTTGAAGTCACGCCTGCAAGGATAATGCAGCGGATGGGCGCTTCGCCGTTTCGTAGGCGTTCGGCTTGTCAGGTGCTTGATTATGGCATTATTTTTCCAAATAATTAATAAATCTTCCATAAAACATGGTTGACTTTAGCTGATTATATGCCATATCATTCAACTTCATTCAATATCGGTCAATAATGAGGCTTCTAATCCCAAATATCGGCAGCACCTCCTTCAAGTTCCGCGTCCTGGACATGCCCGCTGAGACGGTGCTGGCGCAGGGGCGGGTGGAGCGGATCGGGCAGCCGGGGGGCGAGTGCGCTGATTACGCCGTCGCCATTGGAAAGTGCCTTGCCCAGATTGCGGGGCCAGGCAAGCCGCTCGCAAGCATTGGGGAAATCGATGCAGTGGGATTCAAAGTGGTTCATGCCGGACCGCTGAATGAGCCGCAGATTATCGACGACGAGTTTCTCGCCGCCATGGAGGAGTTCGAGTTCCTCGCGCCGGCGCACAATCCGCCCTATGTGGAGGCCATTTGCGCCTTCCGTCAGGAGCTGCCCGGCGTTCCGCTCGTTGCCGTGATCGAGACCGGACCTTACCGGCAGATGGACGAAGCGGCGACGACCTATGCAGTGCCCTACGAATGGCGCACGGAGTTTGGGATTCGACGCTACGGCTTCCACGGCGCGAGCCACCGCTCGGCGAACGAGCGCACGCGGGTGCTGCTGGGCCGAGATGAGCTGCGGCACATCTCCTGCCATCTGGGCGGCAGTTCAAGCGTGGCGGCGTTTCGCGATGGCGTGGCCGTTGACACGAGCTTTGGCGCTTCGCCGCAGTCGGGCCTGCCGCAGAACAACCGCGTGGGCGACATCGACGCCTTCGCCGTGCTCTACATGATGAAGAAGCTCAAGCTCGACCCCGACTGGATGGCAGTGCTGCTCGGCAGCCGCTCCGGACTGGCGGGCATCAGCGGCACCTGCGGCGACATGCGCGACCTGACCGAGGCGATTGCGGCGGGCAGCCATCGGGCACAGGTTGCGCTGGACGTTTTTGTGCGCGCCATCCGGCACTATCTCGGCGCGTTTGTGCTGGAACTGGGCGGCGTGGACGCGATCACGTTTTCCGGCGGCATCGGCGAGAACTGCGCCGAAGTGCGCGCCGGCGTGCTCAGTAATCTGTCCAGCTTTGGGATCGATCTCGACGAAGTCAGAAACAAGACCATCAAGGGTGAAGGCCGGATTTCGACGGAGAAATCCGAGGTGAAGATTCTCGTGGTTCCGGCCAACGAGGAAACGATCGTGGCGCGGGAGACGACGGCTGTGGTTGAGCGCATGAAGGCCGCCACGCCGTCGTTTGCAGGTCAAGCAAGGTAGCACAGGATTGCTATGGGAAGCGCAACAATTCCGAGTTCGGTTAGTGCGATCGACAGGCCGATGGTGGAGCGCATCGTGCGCCAGGTGGCTCTCGAATACCTTGCGCGCGACAAGAAGAGCGCGGCGCCGGCGCTTACGGTGCAGGCCTCTTCGCGGCACATGCACGTTTGCCGCGCAGACATGGATATTCTCTTCGGGCCTGGAACGGAGTTGACCGCCGACCGGCCGCTTTACCAAGAAGGAAACTTCGCGGCGAAAGAGATGGTGACCATCGTCGGGCCGCGCAGCCGCGTGATTTCGAACCTGCGCATTCTGGGGCCGATGCGCAAGCAGTCGCAGGTGGAGCTGGCTTTTACCGACGCCATTACACTGGGCTTCAACAATATTCCTGTGCGCCTCTCGGGCGACATCGAAGGCACGCCGGGCGCGGTGATCGTCGGGCCCAGGGGCGTGGTCGAGTTGAAGCAGGGCCTTATCCGCGCGGCGATTCACGCACACATGAATCCCGCCGAGGCTGCGCACTTCGGCGTGAAGAAAGGCGACACGATGAAGCTGCGCATCGGCGGGCCGTCGGGATTGACCTTCAATAACGTGCATGTGCGCATCGACCCGGCGTCGCGGCTCAATGTACACATGGACACCGACGAAGCCAACGCATGCGGATTGCACCTGACCAAGGATGTGGAATTGTTCAAATAGCGGAATGAGCATTGCAAGGTTGAAGTTTTGAAAGGGCACGGTTTTAACCGTGCCGCTAGCAGCGGAAAAACCCGCATGGGCTTTAGCCCCTGAGGCTTTAGGCAAACGAATTCGGAACACCTTGAGGGAAAAGAGAGGAAGCGATGAAACAAGCGCTCGGAATGATTGAGACCAAGGGGCTGGTCGCGCTGTTTGAGGCGACCGACGCCATGCTCAAGTCGGCAAACGTGTCCTTCACCGGCTGGCAGACGGTAGGCTCCGGCCTGGTGACGGCCTTCGTTGAAGGAGACGTGGCGGCCGTGAAAGCGGCCACGGATGCGGGCGCGGAAGCAGCGTCGCGCATCGGCGAGGTGGTAAGCGTGCAGGTGATCTCGCGGCCGCACGACGAGCTGCCGTCGTTTGTGCAGCACGGCAAGCCGGCGGTGAAGAAGGGTTAGCTAAAAGCTGGGAAGAGGAGACGAGATGAGTCAAGCAATCGGGTTGATTGAAACCAGGGGCCTCGTGGGGCTGGTCGAGGCCAGCGACGCGATGGTGAAGGCCGCCAGCGTGGAACTCGTGAAGACGGTGCAGATTGGCGGCGGCTTTGTCACTGCCATCGTGCGCGGCGATGTGGGCAGCGTGCGCGCAGCGGTAGACGCGGGGTCGGCCGCGGCGAAAGTCGTGGGAGAGCTGGTCGCGTCGCACGTCATCGCGCGACCCCACGATGCGCTCGTCGAGAGCATGTTGAAGTAACGAAGTCGCCGACCGCGTGAATTTGTTCCTGTTCAGATCTGAGCCATCCCAGGTTAGGCGCAAAAACAAAGACGCGCCGAACCTGGGGCACCCAGGATTTGGTACATAATCAAGCGGTCAGAACCCTAGGGAAATTGGAGAACGTACATGGCGAATGAAGCGGTTGGAATGATTGAAACCAAGGGCCTGGTAGCCCTGGTGCAGGCGACGGACGCGATGCTCAAGGCTGCCAGCGTGAAATTTGTGGGCTGGAACAAGGTGGGCAGCGGTCTGTGCTCGGTCTTTGTGTCGGGCGATGTGGGCAGCGTGCGCGCAGCCGTGGATGCGGGCGCCAGCGCCGCGCGCGCGGCCGGCGAAGTGCAAAGCGTACACGTGATTGCACGCCCCAACGACAACATCGCAACCGTGTTGCCGAAGTAGCGCAGCGGAGCGTTCGCCGCGGCGGACATATTTCCGAAGCGGTTCTCTGGCGCGTTACAGAGGGTGAGCCGGCATGTTTATAGCGAAAGTCATCGGCAATGTTGTATCCACGCACAAGAACGCGAAGTTCCGCGGCATGAAGCTGCTCCTCATTCAGCCGTACATCAGCAAGGACGGCAAGCTGCAGATTTCGGGCAGCTCCGTGGTCGCGGTGGATAGCGTGGGAGCCGGCGTCGGTGAGTGCGTGTTGTTTACGCAAGGCAGTTCGGCCCGCCTGACGCCCACAACCAAGGATGCGCCGATCGATGCGGTGATCGTCGGCATCGTGGATGCCGTCGAGGTCGAGGGCGTAATTCTGGAGAAACCGTAATGGAAATCCAGCAGCAGGTCATTGCCGAGATCGCGAAGGAAGTTGTCTCGCGGCTGCGCGCGCAGATGCAGTCGCCGCAAGCCTCCGCTGCGCCGGCGTCGGCGATGAATATCGTTGGCGCGCGTGCGGGCAGCTCCGGACTAGGAACTCCGCAGGGAATGAGGCAAGGCACGGGCGACGGCGTCTTCGCCACCGTGGACGAAGCGGTGAACGCGGCCTACGAAGCGCAGAAAAAAGTCGGGGAGATGAGCCTTGCCGATCGCGGACGCCTGATCGACGTTATTCGCCGCATATGTAATGACCGCCGCGAAGAGCTGGGCAAGATGGAGCTCGATGAGACCAGGGTCGGCCGGCTCGATCACAAGATTCTGAAGCTCACCAACATGCGCTTCGTGCTCGGCGTGGAAGCGATGCAGAGCGGCGCGCGCAGCGACAAGTCGGGGCTCTGCATCATCGAGCGCGCGCCGTGGGGCGTGATCGGCATGATGCTGCCGGTGACGCATTCGGTGCCTACGATGGCTTCGAATGCCATCAACATCATCGCCGCAGGCAATACGGCGGTCTTCGGCCCGCACCCTTCCGGCAAGCGCGTCGCGCAATACGCACTGCAATTGTTCAATCGCGAGTTCGAGCGCGAGCTGGGCGTCACGAATGTGCTGACCACGGTGCTCGAGCCGAGCCTTGAAGCCGCCGACGCGATCTTCAATCACCCACGAGTTGCGCTGCTGGCCGTTACCGGCGGCCCGGCCGTCGTCAGGGCAGCGAGCAAGTCCGGCAAGCGCGTGATCGCCGCGGGACCGGGCAATCCGCCTGTAGTTGTGGACGAAACCGCTGACCTGAATCACGCCGCCAGGTGCATTATCGAGGGTGCGGCCTTCGACAACAATCTGCTCTGCATCGGCGAAAAGGAAGTCTTCGTCGTCGCTTCGGTGGCCGATGCGTTTATCGCCGCGATGCGGCGAGCCGGCGCTTACGAACTCGACAAAGCCGGCATTGAGCGGCTCACCAAGGCCGCGTTCACATTCGAAGGCGGCGGCGGAGGGTGCGCGCGCGCTCACGTGAAAAAAGACTTGGTTGGTAAGGACGTTGCCGTGCTGGCGGCCGCGGCCAGCGTGCGCGTGCCCGGCGATACGCAGCTCTTGTTTGGCGAGACAGAGGAGAATCATCCCTTTGTCGTGGAAGAGCAAATGATGCCGTTCGTTCCAGTGGTGCGTGTAAAGGACGTAGACGCAGCGATTGCGGCCGCGGTGAAAGCCGAGCACGGCTACCGGCATACGGCCGTCATCCACACGCAGAACGTGAACACGGCTACGCGCATGGCGCGCGCCATGAACACTACGCTCTTGATTCACAATGCGGCGTCGCCGGCATCGCTCGGCGTGGGCGGACCGGGATACTTCAGCCACAGCATCGCCACGCCGACGGGCGAAGGCGTTACCACGCCGCTCACTTTCACGCGCGAGCGCCAGATGGTCGTCGGCCATGCGCTGCGGATCGTGTAGCTATGTACCTGGCGCGGATTGAAGGCACCGTGGTTGCGGCCGCTAAACACGGAACGATGAACGGCTGCCGGTTGCTGGTGGCGCGGCGGCTTGAGGCCGATGGCAGCGCGGCGGAAGAGCCGATTGTAGTGGTTGACTGGCTGGGCGCGGCGAAGGGATCGAAGGTGATTGTTTCGACCGACGGAGACATTGCGCGAGAAAAGCTTGGCAGCACCACGCCTGTGCGGTTAACAGTGGTGGGCATAGTGGACGAGGCGCAAACGCCAACGAGTGCGAGGAACGCATGAGGCTCGGCATTGTGCGCGGACACGTGGTTCTCAATCCGGCGATCGAGTCGTATCGCGGGAGAACGCTTGCGGTTGTGGAGCCGATGACGTTCGAGAACTTGTGTGCCGGCAATAGTGAGGACTGGGGCAAAGGCGGCGGCAAAGCTTTGATCGCAGTGGACGAGCTGGGCGCGGCCGATGGGCAGATGGTGGCGTTCACCGAGGGCCGGGAAGCGGCGAATCCGTTCTGGCCCGACTCCGTTCCTGTCGATGCGTACTGCGCGCTGATTGTGGATTCAATCGATGTGCGTCCGTAAGACTCTATAGGAATTTCCGAGGTGTGGAAGTGAGCAGCGAAACGAAGAACGCCGATCTGAGAAGCCGCAAGCTGATCGCGATGCGCGACGTGCAGGAGGCCGCGGCTGCGGGAGCGAGCAGCATTCTGGTGACGGAAAACTGCATCGTAACTCCCTCGGCGCGTGACTTCCTGCAGCAGAACAACATCGCGCTGAAGTTCTCCCATAAAGATGCGGACCCGGTTGCACCGGCCGTGGTCACGGCGGCGCCCGCGGTCCGCGCGCCTTTCAATGCCCGCCTGTTTTCGACTCCCGAGGCCGAGGCCATCAAGAAAGAGATCTGCGCCGTGGGCCGCAAGCTGTGGATGCGCCAGTTCGTTGACGGGAACGGCGGCAATATTTCTTACCGCATCGGGCCCAACGAAGTTTTGTGTACGCCCACGCTGGTGAGCAAGTACGATTTGACGCCCGAGGTCCTGTGCATGGTCGATCTAGACGGCAACCAGATTGCGGGCTCGAAGCAGCGCACCAGCGAGATCCTTCTTCATCTCGAGATTTACAAATCCGTGGCGGAGGCCAAGTCGGTTGTTCACTGCCATCCGCCGCACGCCACCGCTTATGCCATCACCGGAAAAGTGCCGCCCAACATGATCATTCCGGAGTTCGAGGTTTTTGTGGGCAAGGTCGCGATTTCGCCTTACAAAACTCCGGGAACGCTTGAGTTCGCCCAGACCGTGATTCCATACGTGAAAGAGCACAACACGGTGCTTCTTGGCAATCACGGCATCGTTTGCTGGGCCGACACGGTGACGCACGCCGAGTGGTACGCAGAAGTTCTGGAAACCTATTGCTGGACACTGATGCTGGCGTCGCAACTGGGCGTTCCCGTCTCCTATATCTCCGAACAGCAGACCTCCGACCTGCTGGAGATCAAGAAGAAACTGGGCCTGCCCGACGTGCGCTTCGATGCGTCGCGGATGAAGGAATGCCAGCTCTCCGATGTGGAGGGCAACGGCGCCATCGCGCTCGATCCGACGCCGTGCGACGGCAACAACGGCAAGTCCGCGGACCCCGATCTCGACGCGCTGGTTCGCTCCGTAACGGACGCGGTGATGGAGGCCATCGGCCAGAAGTAGCGGTCGATCGGAGCGATTGGGAGAGCAGGAAATCTGTGGCGACGAGCCACCAAAACATGAAAGCTGCTGAACGGCAACTCCGAATCCGGCAGATGCTCGAGTCCAGAGATTTTGTGGACCTGGAAATACTCTGCCGCGAGCTGGACGCATCGGAGTCCAGCGTGCGCCGCGACCTGGACATCCTCGAAGAAGAGAAGATGCTGCGCCGCGTTTATGGCGGTGCGGTCTCCGTACAGACCCCGCCCAACCGCGCCTTCGATTACGCCGCCGAAAGCGTGCGGCTCAGCGAGGTAAAGGACCGCATCGCCAAAGTGACCGCGGGCCTGATCGAAGACGGCCAGACGGTGATTCTCGACGGCGGATCGACCGTCGCCGCTGTGGCCCGCGCACTGGAATCGAAGTCGCTGCACATCGTCACCAACTCGCTGCCCATCGCCGAGGGGCTGGAATCGCTGCGCAACATCGAGCTGACTCTCACCGGCGGCTATCTCGATCCGCGGCTGCGCGTGATGCTGGGGCCGTTTTGCGAGCAGATGCTGGGCGCCATCCGCGCCGACGCGGTGATCATGGGCATCGGCGGCGTCTCCGCATCGGGGTTCAGCAACAACAACACGCTGGTGGTAGGCTCCGAGCAGAAGATGATCGAGATTGCGAGCAAGGTGATTATCGTCGCCGACCACACCAAGTTCGGCCGCGGCGGAATGTTTCCGATGGCTCCGCTCAGCGCTGCGCAGATGGTCGTTTCCGACCGCGATCTGGCGCCGGAATTTGTTGAGATGCTGCGCGGCAACGGCATCGAAGTGTTTCTGGCCTGACGCCGGCGCGATTCACCTCTGAGGGCGCCCCAGGTCCCGATTCTGGGATATGGGATGGGCGCGCTGCGAAAATAGACTTGCACGGAATACCGGCAAAGGAGCATCGATGCGGATCGGCGCCCAGGATGTTCTAATCGTCGTCGATGTGCAGAACGATTTCTGTCCCGGCGGGGCGCTTGCCGTTCCGGGCGGAGACGAGGTCATCGAGCCGATTCATCGCCTCGCGCCCCTCTTTGAGCACATCGTGCTGACACAGGACTGGCATACGCCCGATCACTCCAGCTTCGCCGCCGCTCATCCAGGCAAGCAACCTTTCGAGACCATCTCGCTTGCTTATGGAGAGCAGATTCTCTGGCCGCGGCACTGCGTGCAGGGCAGCAAGGGCGCGGAGTTTCACCCGGCGCTCCACTTGCCGGGGGCCGAGCTCATCCTGCGCAAGGGCTTCCGTCGCGACATCGATTCTTACTCGGCGTTCTTTGAGAACGACCGCTCAACGCCGACCGGACTGGCGGGCTACCTGAGCGAGCGCGGCCTCACGCGCGCTTTCCTCACCGGCCTGGCCTACGATTACTGCGTCGGCTACTCGGCGCTCGATGCGCGGCGGCTGGGACTGCCGGCGTTTGTGCTGTGCGACGCCTGCCGCAGCATCGGATTGAACGGCTCCGTTGCGAAGATAGAGGCGGAGTTTTCCGCGGCGGGGGTTACAACGATCGAGTGGGCGGAGTTCCTCTCTCAGTCCGCGTAGAATCGCAACAGGTCCGGCAGACCTTCTCTGCCTCCTCGCGCATGTCGAAGAATATCTACATCCTGGCCGGCACGTTTCTGCTTTTCGCGCTGCTTGCGGGGGGGATGACGTTTGTGCCTTCCACGTTTCAGCCCGGATTGCCGGCCAATGGCACGCTATGGCGCACCATTGCGCTGTTTTTCCTCCTGCTGGGTCTGGCGGCGGCGCTGGTGGGCACCATGAGCAACCTCTTCGAGCAGGTCGATCGCCGCAGCGAGGAGGCTCGGCAGGCGGCGCGGCGCCGGCGCCGCAGGGACCGCGATCTCTAACTCTGCCCCAACCAATAGAATAGAGATTGGGAATTCATCCATCGAGGATCGGGAAGCGCCGTATGTACGAAGTCACCGTGGAGTCGGGTTTCTCTTCCGGCCACTATCTCCGCAATTACCGGGGCAAGTGCGAGAACCCGCACGGCCACAACTACAAGGTGCGCGTGACACTGGCCGGCGCGGCGTTGGACGAGGCCGGACTGCTGCTCGACTTCAAGCTGTTGAAGCAGGTGCTCAAGCCCGTCATCGAGCGCATCGACCACCAGATGCTCAACGACCTGGAGCCGTTCACCGCGCTGAACCCCTCGGCCGAGAACATCGCCAAATACTTTTACGACGAAACCAACGTGCAACTCGAGGGAATGACCGCCGGGCGCGTGCGCGTGAAGGACTGCACCATCTGGGAGACGGACACGACCACGGCTACGTACTACGAGTAGCTTGCGCCGTCACTGCACCTTGCGCGCCACCAGAATCCGGAGCGGCGGAAACGTCCCGGTCCAGTCGGGAGCATAGAGCTTTACTTCGAGACCGGCATTCCTTAATTCCCCGCTATACTCCCCAACGTGCTTGAAATCCGAGATCACGGCCACGCCCCCGGGCTTGAGCACGCGCGCAATCTCGCGGCAGGCCGCGGCTCGACCGGGCCGCTCGTAAATGTTGTGCAGGCAAAGATTCGAGAGCACCACGTCGAACGACGCATCGGGAAAGCTCATCTTGCGTGCGTCTTCGCTCTTCACCGTCGTTGTGTCTGCGACGCCTTCGAGCGCAATATTCTTGAGCAGCCCTTCCGAGCCGTTGCCCGAGAGGTCTTCGGCGTTCCAGATGTCGATGCCCGTGGCGTGACCGGTGCTAAGCCGCTTAGCCGCGCCGATCAGCAGCAGCCCACGTCCCGTACCCACGTCCAGCACCGTCTCCGCGCCTGTCCACGGCACTTTGGCCAAGATGCGGTCACGATGGCGAAACTTGCCCACCTTGGAGTAGAGCAACATGAGCGCGCCGCTCAGAAAAAGGGAGCCCGCTGCATAGAGAAATCCGGGAAAAGGCGCAAACTCAACGTGGTCGACGGTGAAGCGGGGAAAGATCAGCGCGACCGCCAGAAATACCGCCCCGGCGAGCAGCAGGTTGCGAATGACACCGGGTGCATCGATTCCGTAGTCGGGTTTTTCTGCCAACCGTCGCCTCCGATTCCATGCATGGATGTGCTGAATCGTACCATGCGGGGGACGCCCGGAACCTCAATTTCAATGCATCTGGTTGGACTTGGATTGTAGATATTTATCGAAAGGAACTTCAAACGAGAAGAGGTCTTTGCCGTCGGCGTTGTGTATCTCGCGGACGTAGAGATGCGCGCCGCTGAGCGGGTATTTGACCCCGGCGATGTCGGAATCTCCGATGACGTAAAAGAGAAAGCCCGCGTGGGTGGTGTGCGGCTCGACGACCAGCGCCTGGTACTCGAACTCGTTGAAGTCGGCCTGGATTTCCTTCATGCTGCCCTTGGGCTTGAGGTGAATGGCGGGAATGGGGCCGGGCATGGGAACGCGTCCGCCCTGGCGCTCCTTGCGCGTCATGGTGCGCAGCACGTCTTCCGGCTCGGCGGCCTGGATGGTCTGGCCGTCCGAGGTCTCGAACAGGATGCGCGCGTCGCTGAGCGAGATAGGCCGATCGCCCATGTTGGTGATGGTGAGCAGCACGGGCATGATGCCGTGACTGAGGTAATCGACGCGGAAGATCGCCTCTTTTTCCCTGGTGTCGTAAGGCTCGGCGGCGATGGCGACCTTTTCCTGGGGATGAACCTCGACGGCCGCGTAGGATTGCGCCGGGCGCACCGGCGGGGGGGTGTGGTCGTGAGCCGAAACCGGCAGAGCGAGGCCCAGCGCCAACAACGGGATGGCAGGCAAAATTCTCATCGTGCCCGACTGTATCATCTTAAGGTTAGACACCTGCAAAAAGAAATTGTTCACGCGTGATTCTGTTTTTCTATAATCTCGCACTATTTGCGGCGCTGGTTGCCGGCGCGCCATTGTGGCTGTGGCGGATGGCGACCACGCAGAAATACCGTGAGGGATTGTTGGAGCGGCTGGGTTGGGTACCGGACTGGGTCGCCCAGCGCCGAACGCGAGCCGATCTGCCCCCGATCATCTGGATTCATGCGGTTTCCGTGGGAGAAGTGCTGGCGGTGGGCCGTCTTGCCGCGGAAATGGACCAGGCTTTTCCCGATCATCAACTGGTTATCTCCACCACCACCCGCACCGGCCAGGCGCTGGCTCGCGAGCGCTTCGGAGCAGGCCGCGTTTTCTATTGCCCGCTCGATTTACCCTGGGCCGTCCGCGCTCATCTCAACGCTCTCAAACCACGCCTTCTGGTCCTGGCTGAAGCCGAGTTCTGGCCCAACCTGCTGAACGGCTGCTTTCACCGTGGGATTCCTGTCGCGGTGGTCAACGCCCGCATCTCCGACCGTTCCTGGCCGCGCTATCGGCGTCTCCGCCAGCTTTGGCGTCCGGCCCTCAGCCGTCTGGCGCGCGTCCTGGCCCAGACCGAGACCGATGCCGAACGGCTGCGCGCACTGGGCTGCGCGCCGGAGCGGGTTACGGTCGCCGGCAACCTGAAGTTCGATGTGCGCGCGGCCACTGAAATCGATGCGGCGAGCCGGTTGAGAGCTTTGGCGGCCGGCCTGCGTCTCATCGTGGCCGGCAGCACGCTCGAAGGCGAAGAGTCCGCCCTGCTTGAAGCCTGGCCGCGCCTGCTCGCCGCCGATCCTCAGCTCGCAATGGTTCTCGCGCCTCGCCATCCGGAGCGTTTCGGGGCCGTCGCCGCGCTGCTCGCGCAATCGGGCGTTCCGTGGGTCAGGCGTTCGGTCTGGGGTAAAGAGGATTCGGGACAGGGGCAGTCACGGCAGCCGCGGCCGCTTGTCCCCGGCCAGATTGTTCTGCTGGACACGATCGGCGAGCTTTCCTCCGTCTACTCGCTCGCCTCGGTTGCCTTTGTCGGGGGCAGCCTGGTTCCCGCCGGCGGTCATAACCCGCTCGAGCCCGCGCAGTTCGGCGTCCCCATCGCGATGGGCCCGCATTACGCCAACTTCCGCGCCATTGTAGACGACCTGCTCGCCCGCCACGCGCTCCGCATTGCCGGCAAAGACGAATTGGCCGCGGCCCTTGTTGCGCTTCTCAAAGACAGGCCCGCGGCGGAAGCCATGGGAGAGCGAGCCAAGCAGGTCTTCAACCAGCAGGCCGGAGCCACCGCCCGCTGCGTCCAGGCTCTGCGCGAGCTTCTCGCCGCCGGCCGGGAGCTCCCGGCATGAGCGATTTCGACTCTCTGCGCCGGTTCCTGACGCCGCTTGCCCCCGGCTACCGACTGGGGCTTGCGGTGCGGGAACTGCGCCTGCGCGCGGGCCTGGAGCCGGTGCGCCGCCTGCGCTGGCCTGTCGTCAGCGTGGGCAGCCTTTCCGCCGGTGGATCGGGCAAGACGCCGCTCACCATCGCGCTCGCCCAGGCGCTCACCCGCCGCGGCCACTATGTGGATGTGCTCTCCCGCGGCTACGGACGGTTGAGCCGCACCGCTGCTCGCGTGGACCCCAAAGGCGCGGCCGAGGATTACGGCGATGAGCCGCTTTTGACCGCGCAGGCAGCCGCAGTGCCGGTGTACGTCGCCGCGCAGCGGTGCGCTGCCGGCCTTCTTGCCGAAGCCGAGAGCTCAGATCTTTCGCCTTTCGGACTACATCTCTTAGACGACGGTTTTCAGCATCGCCAACTTTACCGCGACATGGACATTCTGCTCCTCGACGCCAACGATTGGTTTACCGAAACGTTGCTTCCTGCCGGCAATCTTCGCGAGCCGCTTTCGGCGCTCCGCCGCGCCCGCGTGCTCGCAATTCCCGCACGAGACGCACCGCAATTGGAGCCTGCGTTGCGCAGCGGCGGGCGCTGGCAGGGGCCGATCTGGCATTTGCACCGCCGCATGGAAGTACCGCAAATCGACAGACCCGCCGCCGCGTTCTGCGCCATCGCGCGGCCCGCGCAGTTTTTCCGCGGCCTCGAATCGGCCGGCCTGCGCCTCGCCGCTCGTTTTGCCTTCCCCGACCATCACCGGTTCACTGCGCGCGACATCGATCGCATCTCGGCCCAAGCGCGCGCGGCCGGAGCCGAAGCTCTTATCACCACGGAAAAGGACCGCGTCCGGCTTGGCCAACTCACCGTGCCGCTGCCGCTGCACACGGCGCGCCTGCGCATCGAGATCGAGAACGAGCCGGCCAAACTCGACTGGCTGGAAGACAGGCTTGCCCACCTTTTTGGCGGGAAATGAATGGGTCAGCCGGCTTTCAATCGCCCCGCCCGCAGCGGCCTGCGCTATTTCATCCTACCCATATCGCGCAGTTGCCGCGCCGTAGCTTCTAGAAACGTTTCGACGCTGGCGCCAGGGGGTGGTTCGAGGCCGGACTTAACCTCGATCGCCGCCGCGATCCTCTGTGCAATGGCGTGCCGCGTCTCAACGCTCAAGTCCAGCCGCCGCGAGAAAAATCCCTCGAGCACTTCCAGATCGGCAGGCTCAAGCTTGGCAATCCCCATCGCCGGCAGCGTGAGCGCGGCGTGCGGCTCCGGAACCGGCGCGGGCGGCGCAAAAATCTGCGCGGTAAACGTGCGCGAGCCGGAGTCGCCCCACGGCGCGGCTTCTTCCTCGCGGTCGCGCACCACCAGCGTGCCTGCGGCCAGGTCGCCCAGCCGCTGATGCTGCTTGGTGACGAACATCGCAATCACGCCCACCGCATAGAAGCCTGGAAACTGGTCGACGTAACGCACCAGGTTGCGCGCCATCGACTCGAAGAGCCCAATGGCGCGGCCCGAGCGCTGGATCACGCGAATGTGCGCCACGCGTTTGCCCGGCGTTTGCCCGTTCCAAAACGCTTCAAACAGCGTGAAGTAGCCCCAGTTGACCAGGAAGACGAGGAAGATGCCGACGGCTACAACCCACTGCGCCGAGATCCGCGAAAACGCGCCCACGCTGCTGACGACGGCTACGAACAGCAACCCCAATACGAATGCGCCCGCAAACCAAATCAGATAATCTACCAGCAGCGCTATGAACCGGCTGCCGATGCCGGCCAGCGGCAGCTCGATCGATACAAGCTCGGGCGTGTCGATATTGAGCTGGTCCGAATCCGCGCGATTTGGGCTAAGCTGGTCTGAACCGATGCGGTTTGAGTTAAGCTGGTCAGAACCCGGTTCCATGAGCGATTCTCCTATACTATGCGCCATTTCCGGCGTTCTTCGAAGTGGCTTTTTCTTGGGGAAAAAGACACTCAGCGCTCGTGCTTCGGGTTATACCTAAAGGAGAATCGCTATGGCGCAAATTCTCTCCAACCAGTGGATTCAAAAACGGCGTCCGTACTGGGACCGCCTGGGGGCGCTGCTGGCTCAGTCCGGCGCATCTGGTCCAAACGGTCTTGCCCAGCTTACGCGCGCCGAGCTGCAGGAGATGGCCCTGCTCTACCGCCAGGTGGCCGCCGATCTTTCCGTGCTCCGCCAGGACTCGACCGCCCGCACTTACGCGCAACATGTGAATCAATTGCTGGCTCGCGCTCACCATATCATCTATTCGGGCCGCAAGACCAGCCTTCTCACGCTCTTCCGCTTCCTCAGGGACGACTATCCCGCCATCTTCCAGGGCCAGCTCGGTTTTGTGCTGGCGTCGCTCTCCGTCACGGCGGCTTTCGGCGTGCTGGGCGCCGCGCTCACCATGGCGCGGCCCGAGTTTATGCGTCACTTCGTCGGGCCGGAGATGATCGCCACCATGGAGCGCCACGAGATGTGGACCAAGTCCATCGTGAGCATCAAGCCGCTGGCTTCGAGCGCCATCATGACCAACAACCTCACCGTCAGCTTTGTCACCTTCGCCAGCGGCATCGTCTTCGGTTTGGGAACCTTCTGGTTCCTGTTCACCAACGGCCTGATGCTGGGCGTGATCGGCGCGGCCTGCCATCAATTCGGCATGTCGCTGGCGCTTTGGAGCTTTGTTGCCCCGCACGGCTCGCTGGAGCTGCCGGCGATTATCATCGCCGGCGGCGCCGGATTCAGGCTGGGCTACGCCATGCTCTTTCCCGGCGCGCTGCGCTGGAAGGATTCGGTGGCCCGCGGCGGCATCGAAGCCACCCGCCTGGTCTCCGGCATCATTCCCATGCTCATCGTGGCCGGCACGCTTGAGGGCTTTTTCTCGCCGTCGCGCGCGGCGGTCTGGCTCAAATTCACCGTCGGCGGAATGCTGTTTATGCTGCTGCTCCTCTGGCTATTCCGGCCCGTGCAGACCGCGGCGGCCAAGGCGTAGAGAATAGAGCATCTCTCCTCATGGCGTAGGGTCGCAAAACTAAACATTCGGGTGCCCCACCCTCGCCGCGCTTTTGTTTTTGCGGCTAAGGTGGGCTGGCGCCTCACTCTATAGCAATTGGGGAGATGCTCCAGGCTCGCGCTGGTCAGCCCTCTGCGGTGCAGGTGCCGGTCCAGCTCACCAGGTTCCGCGCATCCTTGTGTCATTCCCCCGCTCCGCGCTGCTAAACTCGCAATTCAGAGAAACGAAAGCAACTCACCTCGCGCCGGCCCGTGGAGACTTCGCATGTCCGACTTTCAACCCTTTATTCCTGCGAGCCAAAAACCGCCCGAGTTTACCCTCCGCGCCATTCTGCTCGGCTGTTTCTTCGGCCTCATCTTCGGCGCCGTTACTGTCTATGTCGGCCTGCGCGCGGGGCTCACCGTGGCCGCGTCCATCCCCATCGCCGTGCTCTCCATCAGCGTATTGCGATGGGTCTCCGCAGTCTGCCGCAGCAAATTCGTGCAGGCACTGCCCATGCCGCGCTCGTTCAAGCAGTGGCTTGGCTCCGAGGCCTCGATCCTCGAAAACAACATCGTGCAGACCACCGGCAACGCCGGCCAGTCCATCGCATCCGGCGTGATCTTTACGCTGCCGGCGCTGATCTTTCTCGGCTTCGATCTCGAATACTCGCGCATCTTCATGCTGGCCTTGATCGGCGGCTGGCTGGGCGTGCTGTTCATGATCCCGCTGCGCCGCCAGCTCATCGTGCAGGAGCATGGCGTACTGCCCTATCCCGAAGGCACGGCCTGCGCCGACGTGCTCATCGCCGGCGAGCGGAAAGGATCGCTGGCCAGCCGCGTCTTTCTCGGCCTCGGCCTGGGCGGACTCTACACGTTTTTCCAAAATGAGAATCTCTTCAGCGCCTGGCCCAGCAATCCTGAGTACAAGCCCGACTTCGGGCCCCAGCACGTGCTCAAAGGAGCCAGCATCAACGCCGACACCACGGCGGAGTATCTGGGCGTGGGCTACATCATCGGCGCGCGCGTAGCCGGCATTCTTTTTGCCGGCGGGTGCCTGTCGTGGCTGGTCATCATGCCCCTCATTTACTTTTTCGGCAAAGACGTCCACCATCCCGTCTACCCCGGCGAGATCCCTATCGCGCAGATGGGCCCCGGCGACCTTTGGAGCGCCTACATCAAACCGATGGGCGCGGGCGCCGTGGCCGCATCGGGACTCATCGCCCTCATCAAGACCCTGCCCACCATTGCCGGCGCGCTCGCCGCGGGAATCAAGACCATGCGGCCCGGCGCGGCGGGTGCGGCCAAACCCATCCGCACGGAAAACGATCTTTCCATGGGCGTGGTCCTGGTGGGCTCGCTGCTCGTGGTCATCCTCATGTTTCTCTTTTTGGAGTTCAGGCCCGTGCCGGGAGCTTTTGTGGGTTGGGCCGCGAACCTTACTGCCTCGCTGCTGGTGGTGGTTTTCGGATTCCTCTTTGTCACCGTCAGCTCGCGCATTGTGGGCATCGTGGGCTCTTCGGCCAATCCTGTTTCGGGCATGACCATCGCCGCGCTCATGGCCACGGCGGCGATGTTCCTGGTCGAGGGTTGGACCGCGCCAGCCTTCGGAGCCCTCGCCATCACCATCGGCGGCGTGGTTTGCATCGCCGCCGCCAACTCCGGCGACACCTCGCAGGACCTGAAGACCGGATTCCTGGTCGGCTCCACGCCGCGCTTGCAGCAGATCGCGCTTTTCATCGGCGTGGTGGTCTCGACCGTGGTTATCGGCTTCACCCTGAACCTGATGAACACCGGCCTCGAGCAGTTCCAGGCCGAGCCGCACGCGTGGAACCTCAGCGCCCCGCATCCCGGCGTCTCCATCGAGCACAACGCGCAGTTCCTGCCCAACGAGATCCGCGTCACCGGGCCCGACGGCCGCATCACGGTCCACAGCAAGTCGGATTACATCGTTCTCAACGCCGTCGGGTCCATGCAACTGGCCGACGGAAAATACCTCTACTCGCCGGCCACGCACAGCATCGAGGTGCATTGGATCCAGGGCATCGGCAGCGCCAGCGCACCCGCGCCGCAGGCCCGGCTCATGGCCACGGTCATCAACGGCATTTTGAGCCGCAAACTGCCCTGGGGGCTTGTTCTTCTCGGCGTATTCATGGTCATAGCGGTCGAGCTGCTCGGCATCCGCTCGCTGCCGTTCGCCGTGGGCGCGTACTTGCCCATCGGCACCACGCTGCCCATCTTTTGCGGCGGCGTGGTGCGCTGGTTCGTGGACGCGGCAGCCAAACGCGCGGGCAGCGAGGACGCCGACAGCGAAATCTCTCCCGGCTCGCTTTACGCCAGCGGCCTGATCGCCGCCGGCGGCATCGCCGGCCTCATCGGCATCGCGCTCAGAGCCTACGAAACGTCGTTCAACAAGAGCAACATGCTGCTCTTCCCGCATACGTTTCTGGATAATCAGTGGGTTTCGGTAGCGGCGTTCGCGATGCTGATGTACTCGCTGTATTACTTTGCGCGGAAGCCGCTGAAGAAGTGACCCGTCTCACGATTCTTACGAACTCGCTGGTGTCCTGTCCCACAAATAGATTGACAATAGGTTTGTTTCAGGGCACGACTTTAGTCGTGCCCTGATGCAAATCCACACTTGAAGTATGCGGCGGCTGCAAAGCCTCCTCACGGCTGCGCATGAGGCGGAATCAACAGCGTGAGCGCATTTTCGACCGCCTCGATGCGAACGGGCAGCGAGCCCAGCACTTCGCCGTCGGCTTCGACATAGACTGCGTCGAGCGAGCCGTTGCGCGCGCGGCACTCGACGGTGTGTGCGTCGACGTGTTCGATCTCGCGCGAGAAGGTGTGGCGGCCGGCGATGACTGCGAGCAGGAACCTGAGATAGCGCAGGCGGTTGCGGGTCTTGAAGGCCAGCAGGTGCAGGTCGCTGTTGCGCAGTGTGGCGCCGGGCGCGAGTTCGCGCAGCACGCCGCCGAAGGAGCGGATGCGCACGGCGAGCAACTGCGAGACCGCCTCAGTGCGCTGGGCTCCGGTGCCGTTGACCGTGAAGGCCGCCTCGAATAGCGGAAAGGAATCGGTGGCCCAGATGCGGAAAGCTTCGATGAGGTAGACGATGTAGCCGAAGCGGCGCTTGAGGCCGCCGTCGATACGCGACATGAGCAGCGCATCGGCGCCCATGCCGGCGGCGACGAGGAAATAGCGCGAGTCCGTTTTCCCGCCGGCGCCGGCGAAGTGAATGCGGCCCACGGGAATGCGCGAAGGCAGCGCCAGAAGTAGCTTGCGGATGGCCTTGTCGGGTGGCCCGATCAGGCCCAGATCGGCGGCCAGCGCGTTGGCTGTCCCCAGCGGAATCACTCCCAGCGCGACCTCGGTTCCCACGAGAGCTTGCAGGATTTCATGCACGGTGCCGTCGCCGCCGCACGCGATGACGGTGTCGTACCCTTCGCTGACCGCCTTCCGCGTATGTTCCGTCGCGCGGCCGGGACCATTGCAAACCATCGCCTCCGCACTCACGCCCGCCGCCCGCAGTATTTCCAGCGCTTTTTCCACGGTCGCGGCGCGGCGCGGGGAGTATTGTCCGGAGACTGGGTTGTAGATGAGCGCGACTCGACGCATTGTCAGGGTTATCGGCCTGTCTTTACCGCACGCGAGCAGTAAGGCACCCGCATTTTATTATCATCGCAGATCGGCCGCCAAACCGCACCCCGGGGTACTGGGTCAGTTTGAAAACTGCCGTCTCTCAGGGGCTGAAGCTCAGCAGATTTTTCAGCAGTTTATGTACGGGCTAAAACCCGTACCCTTCAAACCTCAGTCAAACTGACCTACTACCCACCTCGGCAAAGCAGGCCGGGTGCGGAGCTCCGATTCGCGGCAGCAACGTGGCCGCCGGCGCTCTCCTGACCACTTTATTTCGACGCCTTTTCCAGATTTCCAATTTTTCCTTCTTTTTCCAGCTCTTTTCCCGGCTCGCCGCCCGGCCTACACTCTTGAAGAGATGGCCACCATCCCCGACCTGACGCTCGACGCCGGACTGCCCGCGAACCTGGATGCGGAGCGGACCATTCTGGGCGCAATTCTGCTCGACAACGCGGCCCACTCCGAGGCTGCGGAAAAGCTCTCCGCGGACGATTTTTCGCTTGACTCGCATCGCCGCATCTTCCTGCGCATGAGCGAGTTGCGCAACGAGCAGCGGGCCGTCGATATCGTCACCCTGGCCAACGAACTGGCCCGCTACAAGGAAGTCGAGTCGGTGGGTGGGGTGGCCTATCTGGCCTCGCTCACCGAGGGCCTGCCGCGCCGGCCGGTGATCGAAGACTACATCCGCATCGTGAAGGACAAGAGCCTGCTGCGCCGGCTCATGATCATCTGCTCGGCGGCCATTGCGCGAGCCGCCGACCAGAGCGAGCCGGCCCTCGAAGTGCTCGACATGGCCGAGTCGCAACTGCTCGAGGTCAGCGAAAAGGGCATCACCAGGGGCCTGGAGCCGCTGGATCAGATCGTCGCCGGCTCTTTCGGGTCGATCGATAATCTTTACAAGCAGGGCCGCGAAATTACCGGGCTGGCTACGCACTTTTACGAGCTCGACCGCTGGACGAGCGGCCTGCAGAAGGGCGAGCTGATTATCGTCGCGGCGCGGCCGTCGATGGGCAAATCGGCGCTGGCCATCAATATGGCGCAGAACGCCGCGGTCAAAGGCGGCGCCACCGTGGCCGTCTTCAGCCTGGAGATGAGCAAGGAGTCGCTGCTGCGCCGCATGTTGTCGGCGCAGGCGCGCGTGGACCAGCGCAAACTGCAGACGGGTTTCCTGGGCCGAGAGGATCACGGCAAGCTGCAAAACGCCCTCAACCAACTGCTCGAAGCGCGCGTCTTCATCGACGATTCGGCGGGCATCACGCTGGCGGAGATGCGCGCCAAGGCGCGGCGGCTGAAGCAGAGCGCCGGCGGGCTGGACCTGGTGGTGGTCGACTACCTGCAATTGATGACGGCGACTCCGGCCTCGGCTGGTGGCAAACGGTACGAGAACCGCACCCAGGAGGTTTCGGCGATTTCGCGCGGCCTGAAGGCGCTGGCCAAGGAGCTGGACGTGCCTGTGGTGGCGCTCTCGCAGCTCTCCCGCGCCAGCGAGCGCCGCGGCGACGACAAGCGCCCCATGCTCAGCGACCTTCGCGAGTCCGGCTCGATCGAACAGGACGCCGACGTGGTGGCCTTCATTCACCGCGAGGCCTACTACAACCGCGACGAGGAGATGGCCGAGGCCGACAAGGCAAAGTCCGAGCTGATCATCGCCAAGCAGCGCAACGGGCCCACGGGCACCATTCACCTGCACTTCATCGCCCGGTTCGCCGCCTTTGACAATCCGGGCGAGGAGCCGCCGGGACAATGAGCAATTGTGGAGTATACTGTGGAGTGGAGTCCACAGATGGAGACGGTCCAGGTTGTTCTCGATAAGAAGCTTTTGCAGGCCACCGACAGCGCGGCGCGGCGCAGCAGGCTTAACCGCTCCGCTCTGGTGCGCGAGGCGCTCCGGGAGCACTTGAAGAGATTGGAACTGCGCGCCATGGAAGAGCGCGACCGCGAGGGCTACGCAAGGCAGCCGCAAACGCGCGACGAGTTCGATTTGTGGGAAGCGGAGGCGGCGTGGCCGGAAGAATAGCGCGCGGCGAGGTTCGCCTTTATCGCTTCGCTCCTCCCGATAAAGAGCGGCCGGTGGTCGTTCTTACGCGCGATAGCGCCATCGCTTATCTTGCCTGGGTCACTGTTGCGCCCATCACGTCCACCATCCGCGATGTGCCGTCGGAGGTCGCCTTGAACGGGGACGATGGCATGAAGGCGCCTTGTGCGGTAAACCTGAACAACACGATGACCGTCCCCCGCGAGAAGATAGGCAGATGCGTTGCCCGGTTGACCGATGCTCGCATGAACGAGGTTTGCGCCGCCTTGCGATTTTCGTTGGGGTGCCAGAGCAATCCGTAGCTTTTCGACCCGGCAGCCTAAATTTTCAGCGGGAAACTTGCGGCTCTGAAGGCTCGGATCGCCGCCGCCACTCGCTCCCACGCGAATCCTTCGCCCTTTTCTCGATTGCATGGGTGCGGCACGGCCAGGCACCAGACGAGAGGTCCATTCGAAAGCATGTACGCTTGGAGACCGTCACAAAGATAGGCTTGACAGCCGGGCATCTGGTTCCACATCGCCTTTCCGGTAACGAGAACCTTGTGCGGCCGAATGTTTTCCAGAAGGTCGAGAAAAGGGCCAACTGCCTTGTCGAACATTTCCCTCTTCGGCCGATTCCTCGCTCCGAGGCCCACCGTCCCTGGGACAAAGATCGAGAACGCCACCCCGTTCCAGGCGCGCTTCCTCTCCTCGTAGGTCGGCATCTCTTTACCACAAAGCGCCCTCGCCATTGCGGTGTGGTATTTCTGTTTCCCAAAATGTTCCATCCAGTGCAGAACTTGACAGGTGGGATGAGAGGGGCCGGGGTGAACTAAGCTTCCGTCCTCCTGCCAGCTGTATGCGCTTTCGCTCAGAACCAGCAGCTTTGACTTGCCGTAGTTCTTCCCAATCCATGGCTCAAACGGAATTGCTTTCATTGCTCACCTCAGGATTCGGCAATAATAGCAGCGCAACGGGCCCACGGGCACCATTCACCTGCACTTCATCGCCAGGTTCGCCGCCTTTGACAATCCGGGCGAGGAGCCGCCAGGGCAATGAGCAATTGTGGAGTATACTGTGGAGTGGAGCCCACAATATGGAGACGGTCCAGGCTGCATGCGGTCACAGTACTAGAATGGCGTCAACGCCCTGCCGGCAGACTCCAGATATCGAGGATGCCGGAGGTGCTGTGCCGGTTGGCATTGCCCTCGGGCAGTGCAATCCTGCCGTCCACTACGATGGGGCTGTTCCAATGACCGCTGCCGCAATTCAGATCGGCGATCTGTTTGCCAGTCGTGGGTTCATAAACGCGGAGGCCGCCATCCGGGTCGTAGATGTATAGCAAGCCGCCAGCGACCACCGGGCTGGTCCCGCCATTACTGTTTTTCCATGCCGCGACGAGCTTGCGGTTGTGGAGCGTCCAGGCAGCGGCGCCGCCGAAGTCGGCGGCGAACAACCAGGTATCCCCGCCTTGGCGCCAGACCGCAGGAGCGGTGAAGAGCATCTTGCCCGAGGGCGTCGAGACGGTCTGCAGCTCATGGTCCTGGTGCGCCGCGACGCCGGCGATCTGCTTCAGGCTGAGCAGCCGGATCATCCTGTCCTTGCCTCCTTGCGCCAGAAGGCCGTCTCCCAAGAGAACCGGAGAGGTTGAGCCGAGATCGAGATCCTCCATATCCATGGTGGCGTTGTCGGCCGGAGTGTAGTTGCCCAGGATCTGGGTTGCGCTGGAATTCAGTTCGACGATGGAATCGCCCCAGTCCGTCTTGCCGTTGTACTGTCCATTGCCGGTGGCCACAAAGATGTCGCCTGTTGCGGCGTCGATCACGGCTCCCGCGCGCCCCCAGATCGCGGATTGGACGGATTTACAGGAGCTCGGCTGCAGCAATCCGGCGCGGTTGCTGCACAGCGAGTTCCATACGTGCAGAAGCCTGCCGCTGGCTGCATCGAGAATCGCGACGTGGCCTTGGTATGGCGGCCGATCGCCAATATAGCCGCCGGTTACCGCGACGATATGACCATGAAACTCACGCAACGGCGAGGCAATCTTTTCCCGCAGCGGCAGCAGCGTAATCGGCGTGGTCCACACCGGGTGACCGTCGGAGATGGCCAGCTTCTGGATGGTGCCGCCGGGCGACGCGGAATAGATGTATTGGCGATCGGGGTCGGCGACCGGTGTGCTGTTGGTGATCTGGCGCGTGCCCGCCCAGGTGGAATACCCAGGCGGTGTGAATTCCCACAGAACGGTTCCCTGTTCGGCGTCGACCGCGATGGTCTTTCCGTAGGTGGTGGTCACGAAAAACACGTCGTGCCGGGAGCCCTTTACGGTGACGTCGTGGAGGTAAATGGCGGAGGCATCCACGGTCCCGTCGAGGTTGACCTGACGCCGGGTCAGGGATTTGACGTTGGCGGCGGTAATGCCGGCAGGGGCAGTCGAGGCGCCGGAGCCGGCCAGGTCCAGGCCAAACTGCGTCCAATCGTGCCCCACCCGCTGGGCCACAGCCGAGCCTCCGATTCCCGCCAAAAGCAGGAACAGCAGAGGTACGCGCCAGCGAGATACTCTTCCAGCCATGCCTTCAGTCATAACAACCTCCAACCGCAAGTATGCCACTCGCTCCGTGGCCGGGGTAGGGTATCTCGCCGGAGGCGGCCATCCGGCTCTTCCAGGTCTTTGGCGGCAGCGCGGAAAGCTGGACTACGCAGCAGGCTCAGTACGAAGTACTGCGGAACTGCTCTACAGCTCGTTCAAAATCAGCGCCACACGTCCCGCGAGCAGATCGGCGGGCGATTCGCCGTGGGCGACCTCGATCAGATCTACGGGGTAAGCGATGTTGTGGGGGCGCAGGACGAGCCGGTTGGAGAGGAAATCCACGTAGCGAATGACCAGGTGCGATCCCCGCCGCACGGCGTAGAGATTGGCGCGGTTAGGGCGGTACGGCGCCAGGGAGTTGTAGTGGCGATCGATCAGCACCAAAGCATCCGGCATCACCACCGGTTCCATGGCAAGCGTGTCTCCCGCGGGTATATATACGGCCACAAAACGCTGCCAGGCCCGCCGCGAGGCGGTGGCGCGGGCCCGCAGGGACTGGAGACTGGCGGGCAAATGAAGGATGGCCTGTACCGCGGAGGGGCGAATCACGGGTTCGAACAGCGCCACGCCGTGAGAAACGACGGGCACGACGCCGTTTTCGCTGTCGGCCGGCGGTCCGGAGGCCTGGGCCATGGCCGGCAGGAGATCGGCCACGGTCAGGCGCTGCGCGAACAGGATCCGGTCCATCGCCTCCAGCGATAGCTGACGCCGGCTGCGCAGAAAATTGGATAAATGTGCCTGCCCAAACCCGGTCTGCCGGGCCAGCAGCGAGACGCTTAACGTGCCCCGCCTTATCCTGCGCAGCAGTTCCAGGCGTAGTCGCTCGTGAATCTGGGTAAAATTCATCGGTGGATTATTCGCTGCCAGCAATGAGAGCGAACTTTCATCCATTTCTCCTGGAAAACCCATTTGGGCCGATAGGCCAACATTCTCTGCGTTCTAACCTTAATTTGAAAGCTATAAGCCGGAAATCCACCGCTAACTGTTGACGCAAGAGAACGATATCTCTACATTGGGTTTACTCAATCCCGAAGGGGCTTGTGGGAATTTTTAGGGAACCGATTCACGACCGCGAGGCTGAATGGGTGTATTTTTGTCTCGTCAGCGGAACGTGAACACTCGCCGGACAGCACGTACCTGGCCGGCATTCCCGTACCCATCCCGGAGGCGCCATAGACAGGCGCCCTTGGGGGCAGGCCATCGAAAAGGTTTAATGATCTGCGCGCTATGTATATGACAAACGACAAGAGAACACAGGCCGCAATCCCTACTCAGGACAGTAGAAGCCTGACCGACCGGCTCGGTTCTCGTCACCCCGCCGAAAAGACGCATCCGGAGGGTCCGGTGGGCGAAGGTCTAGGGGGAATGGGTGATGGAAGTGCGCGTGCAATTGAAGGTTTGCGAGGGCTGCGGTTGTCTTTGGTACCGGGCTCAGAATCTCGGCAGCGTTTACTGCCGGGGCTGTGAGGTAAAGCTGAAGGAATTTCCAACGCCGGAGAGCAGAAGACGGCGCGGCCGTCCCAGCCGAAGGCGACAGTTAGCCCGAGTTTGGGCAGTTGCTGAACCTGCGGGAGGTACGCAATGAGCGCAGCTCTCCCGTTGCCTTGGGATTGGGATGCAGGCAGTGCGCGGATTGCCTGGCCCAAAAGCCAGACCGCAAGAAAACAAGAGGCGGAAGCGCGGCCGGCTGTTGACGAGTCCGGCGAAACGCCGCAATCCTGCTTCGCCTTCTACCGGAAGCACACAGAAAGCCTGCTGCGCCGCTACCTATACGCGTCCATGCAGGTGGGCCGGGCCCCTTCGATTCTGGGTGAGCCAGTGGCCAGGGGTTGGGCTTCCAGCCGCCCGGTTCGCACCTTCGAGGATGCGGTGATCTTTGTCCTCGATATCGAAAAATGCCTTAGCCGGCTCGATTCGCTCGACCGTCAATTGCTCGGCCGGATCGTGCTGCAGGAGTACACGCAGTACGAAGCCGCATCCATGCTGGGCATGAGCGTGCGCGCGGTCTCGTACAAGTTCGGCCGGGCCCTTGACCGGTTGACGGAAAAACTTCTCGAAACCGGAATTCTGGTCTTACCGCGCTGATGATTTCAATCGCATCGCTCTAAACGGCG
>JBOGLX010000095.1:0-21372 GCA_050745765.1 Occallatibacter sp.
AGCAGGGATTTTTCGAGATCGCGGCGCGTTCTCCTTCGCCTGCCTGTCAGACCTCGACGGGCTGTGCCATGCCCGGAACCCTCTACTTAAGAATTGTGCGCCAAAGGGGCATAATTATATGCAAAACTGGCGGGGAAGATTTTGCCGGCGTCCTCGGGATACACCTACTCTGGAATTGCTCTAGAAATGCTGGATTTGCGGCGGGTCTCCCGAAGGGCATCCCCTCAGGGACTAAGAACTTATCCGTAAATTAGCGAATCGTGAGTAGCGTCGGGTCTCCTGACCGGCTGTACCGGCCGCGTCCTCGCCGCCAGGGGAATTGAGCACCAAGCATGGATGCGGGTCAGGAGGTCCGCAGCACAGCCGGTCGGGAGACCGGCGCTACTATTTGCGGATGAGTTCTAAAGCCCGCCGCCTGCTTTCTTGCGTTGGCGGCATGACTGAAGCCGTGCCCTTTCAAAGTCTCGAGTTTTTTCAAACCCTCGAGGTTTTCCGAAGCCTGCTAAGAGCCGGAAGCCTAGTTTTTCCGCGGCACACGGCGGTTGCGCAGCCATTTGGCAATGCCCAGCGACAACAGCATCAGCCCGAAGGGGATGCAGCCCAGGGCCACGATGAAGGCGAACCAGCCGGTGTTGGTGCTGGCGCCGGTGGGCGAAATGCCGCCCAGCATGGTTTCGAGCAAGATGGCGGCCACCACGCCGGCGCCCACAATCCATCCGCCCCAGCGCAAAAGCTGGCGCGTGCCGTCGTCGATCTGAATGTTAGCGGGCATCTTTCCAGCGTGCATCTTTCGTTCGACCTAAGCTACCGCATAGCCTCGACGAGCATCACTCGCACCACTACGCCCGTTATCGAGACATACAGCCACAACGGAAATGTGAACCGCGCGACTTTGCGGTGCATCCTAATGCGCCCTGAGAGCGAGAGGTAGAAGGTGATGAGTACGATGGGCAGCGCCAAGGTTGCCAGCACGATGTGGCTGATCAGAATGGGCAGATAGCAAGCGTAGTAGGTGGTGTTATGGATGGGGTAAAGCGTGTCCCCGTGCAGCGCGTGGTTGGCAACGTAGCTGATCAGAAACAGTGAACTGAAGACGAGGGCGGTGAACATACTGGCCCGATGCGCCGGAATGCGATGCTGGCGGATGAAGTAGTAGCCCAGCAGCAGCGCGATGGCCGCGAGCCCATTTAGAAGCGCGTTCAGATTGGGCAGAAAGGTGTAATGGAGCGACGCCTTGTCCGACGCCGGGTGCACGTAGATCAGCCAGAACAAAAACAGCGTGGCCGCGGCGCTGATGGCCAGAATGGCGGCAATTGCCGAGCCCGTGCCGGATTTTGAGCTTGCGGAGGGTGCGGTGGTGGTCATCGATTACTCGCCATCAGTGCCTCGCCGTGGCGCAGAACATCAGCGTGGTGAAAAGAAGCGGCAGGTAAAGCACGCTCACTTTGAGCAGGTCGCGGGCCAACATGCGGCTCTCGGCTTCGGACTTGGCGCGGAGAATCCCCGCGAAGCGCACCGTATAGCCCAGGTAGACAAGTCCCAGCGCGATGGCCAGTACTGCATAGGTGGTTCCGGTCAGCCCCAGCCACCACGGCGCCAGGCTCACGGGAATCATGAGCACGGCGAAGAACAGCGCTTCGGCCACGGTGGACCAGCCGTCGGGCTGCACCACCGGCAGCATTTTGATCCCGGCGCGCGCATAGTCCTCCCGGTAAAGCCAGGTGATGGCCATGAAGTGAGGGAACTGCCAGACGAAGAGGATGCCGAAGAGCGCAATGGCCGGCCACTCGATGTGGGGCCGCGCGGCCGTCCAGCCGAGCAACGGTCCCATGGCGCCCGGAAATGCGCCGATGAACGTGGCCATGGTTGTTACGCGCTTGAGCGGCGTGTAAATGGCCACATAAGTAAAGGCCGTGAGCAGCGCCAGCGACACGGTGAGCAGATTGGTGTGCAGCAGCAGCCACCATGCGCCGAGCCCCAGGGCGGCCAGTCCCGCCGTCACCCCCTGGGCCAGCGAGAAGCGTCCGGAAGCCAGCGGCCGGTCCGCGGTGCGCGCCATGCGCCCGTCGGTGGTCCGCTCCAGCGCCTCGTTCAGTGCTCCGGCGCCCGCCGAGATCAGTCCGATCCCCAGCAGCGTGTCCAGCAGCCCGCGCTGCATGCTGCTGATCCCCGACTGCATCGAGGCCAGGTAAAAGCCACCCCAGCCTGTGACCAGGACCAGCCCAACGACCTTTACTTTGAACAGCTCGCGCAGATCGCCGATGAGCCTGGCCGTGGCGCCGGGGCTGGGCGCGTGGATGGCGCGGGAACCGTGCGTGGCGCTCTCGACGGGACGCGGTGCGAGCTTAGCCGGGTTGGCAGCCTGGGTGGCCGGGGTCATGGGAACGGAAAAAGACGTATGCGGAGGCGCAAGCCGCCGCTCACTTCGATCATAGCAAGTACGGAATCCCGATGGGCAAATTTGTGCGCCTGCGCCGCTGCTCCGGCGATTATGTTGCGGCGAAAGGGTTCTCGATCACGACGCCAGCAATTCGCTGGCCCGGGCTAAGGTCCTCGGAGAGAATCTTTGTGGCGCCGGACTTGAGGGCAGCAGCTACAATCAGTGCATCCCAAAAGTTGATCCTTGCCTGATCTTCAATGGAAAATGCTGCGGCGATTTCGACGGGGCCGGTTTCGATGCACCACGCGGAGTAGTCTTCTACAATTTTGCGCGCTTCCTTAACCGGCAGAGGCGCCGCGATTTTGCGGGTCACGTTGACGTAGAACTCTTGCAGGACTTGCATGCTGAGCGCGCCGGCATCTCGCAGCCACAATCGCTGGAGAGCCGTCTTCGCGGTCTCGTGTTTCAACAGGTCTCTCGTGTCATAGGCATAAAGCAGAATGTTCGTGTCAACGAATACCTTACCGCTCATGCAAAGCATCCCGGTCCAGGTGGTGCGCGCCGCCAAGGTCGAAACCCTTTTCCATCATTGCGAACGCCCGCGCCTGGGCTCGGGCATAGGCGTTGTCCTCCGCAGCGAGCCGTTCAAGTTCCTGGGAGAGCAATCCGCTGATCGAAGTCGAACGCTTGGCCGCAATCACCCGCGCCTTCTGGATGGTCTGACGGCTCAGGCGGAGGGTGATATTTTGCTTGTCTCGAGGGGCTGCGGTTTCCATCTCTCGTCCTTATTCACGTGCAAATAGTGTAGCACGTAATGCACGTGAGGAGATCCCGCGGGTAACAAGGTTCGTTCATTGCCCGCTGCATGAGGCCGGACCCCTTACTTTGGCCTTATCGATGTGCGTCCGGCGCGTTTGGGCTTGAGGCCGCCGGAAACGGCCGGCGGGCTGTCTTCCTGCGATGAAAGGAATCGCCCTGACTCAAGATCCTGTTCGCCCATGGCGTGCAGGCGCAGGAAGTTCGTCGAGCCGGATTTGGTGCGCGTGCCGGCCACGATGGCGATCACCTCTTTGGGGCGCACGTAGCCGTTCTGTTCGAGCAGATTTTCGGCCACTTCCACCAGCGCCTCGGTGGTATACAGTTTCGGGCAGCGGATGGGCGTGGTGCCCCAGAGAAGGTTGAGCCGGTTGATGGTGACCTCAACAGGGCTGAGCGCGAAGATGGGCGTGGACGGATGATACTTCGAGAGCTGACGCGCCGTGGTGCCGGATTCGGTGAACAGCGCGATTCCGCGCAGGTCCAGGTCGTCGACCGCGTGCGCGGTGGCTTCGCAGATGGTCTCGGCAATCGACAACCGGGTCTGCCCGTGGCGCCGCTCCAGGACGTTTTCATCCTTCATGTGGCGTTCGGCCTCGGCCACGATCCGCGCCATCATGGAGATGGCTTCGACCGGATACTTTCCAATTGCCGACTCGCCCGACAGCATGACGGCGTCGGTGCCGTCGTAGACGGCGTTGGCGACGTCGGAAACTTCGGCGCGCGTGGGCCGCGGGTTTTCGATCATCGACTCGAGCATCTGCGTAGCTGTGATCACCGGCTTGCGGTAGTCGGCCGCGCGCCGGATCATCTGCTTCTGGATGGCGGGCACGGCTTCCGGCGGCACTTCGACGCCCAGGTCGCCGCGCGCCACCATGATTCCGTCTGCCGCTTCCAGAATGCTGTCCAGGTGCTCGATGGCCTGCGGCTTTTCCAGCTTGGCGATGATCCAGGTTTCGAAGCCGAGCGCGGAGACGCGGTTGCGCACCAGCCGCACGTCTTCCGCGGTGCGCACAAATGACACGGCAATCGCGTCCACGCCGCTCTTGAGGGCGAACTCCAGATCTTCGGCGTCCCTCTCGGTCAACGAAGTCGTGCGCACCAGAATTCCGGGCAAATTGATTCCCTTGTTTTCGCCTAACATGCCGCCGTTCACGATCTCGCAGACCACGTCCTCGGCGTCAATCTCAAGCACGCGCAGCTCGATCAGCCCGTCGGAGAGTAGAATCCGTGAACCCTGCTCCAGGTTCTCGGCCAACGTCTTGAAGGTTGTGCCAACCAGGGCTGCCGTTCCAGGCACGTCGCGCGGCGTAATCGTAATCCGGTGCCCCGACTTGAGCAGCACCGGCAGATGATCCTTGAGCTGCGAAGTGCGGATCTTCGGCCCTTGCAGGTCGCCGAGAATGCAGAGCGGCTTGCGCTCCTCACGGCTCAGCTTGCGGACTTTCTCGATTACGGCGAGCTTGCTCTCGTGCGACCCATGGGAAAAGTTCAGCCGAATTACGTCGACTCCGGCCCGGATCATGTCCCGCAAGACGGGTTCGGTGTTCGAGGCCGGACCGAGCGTGGCGACAATCTTGGCGCGGCGTTGCGACGGCGTTCCGGTCGGGCTCATCTCTGCAAAGGGCATTGGAAAAGCTCCACGAGCGATTCGGTAAGGTGCGAAAATGTGCCTCAGTTGGAGGAAGATGCAAACGAGGTTGCGATATTTCCATTGTAAATGCCGCTCTGTGCTCAGATGCCCATACCATCTTGCACTCGGCTGCAAGCGAAGTTCCTGACCGCTTGACGATGCACCAAATCCTGGGTGCCCCAGGTTCGGCGCGTCTTTGTTTTTGCGCCTAACCTGGGAGAGCTCAGATCTAAACCGGAAAAAATTCATGCGGTCGGAGACTGAAGCCAGCGACAGCCGTGACGGGCGTCAAGGCCCTGAATCGAGTAAGCGCGCGACGATGGACTTCTCCCGGCGGCGCCAGTAAAGCGCGCCGTTGACTTCCGATCCGGCAAGCACGCTGAACGCGGTCAAATAGAGCCACACAAGCGTGCCGATTCCCGCCGCGAACGAACCGTAGAAGCGCGAATAATTTTCATCCCGCATCACGTACCAGCCGAAGGCCAGCGTGGCCGGAAACCAGATCAGCGTGCCGGTAATGGCGCCGGGCACGGCCCCGAGCCAATGGTCCTTGCGCCGGGCGCCGAAGTGATAAAGCACCGTGAGGACCACCGTGCTGGTGACCAGCGCAATCGACCAGCGCACCATGCGCCAGAAAAACAGCACGATAAGGCGCAGGTTGTGCCCGGCCAGCTCAATCATCCACTGCTCGATCTGATGGCCGAAGACAATCACCAGCGTGGCCACGGAGAGGGGAATCATAATGATAGGCACAAGCAGCAAGGCGCGGACGCGGCGTGCCCAGAATCCCCACGTCTCCTCGAATGGCACCCGGTAGGCGCGCCGGAAGCCTTCCAGGAACGAGAGCGTCATGCCCATGCCCGCGAAGATGCTCAGGCTGGTGGCCGACAGGATCACGGGCATGGAGTGAACGCGGTGCGCCAGCACCGCCGATTGCAGCAGAGCCATGGTGTCGGCCGGCAAAAGCTGCTCGAACATTGCCCGCAGCCCGCCCATCAGCGTGGTGCCCTCGCGTACCTGCGAGAGCAGCGTGGTGATCACCAGGATCGCGGGGCACAACATCAGCATCGCGGAGTAGGCCGCGCCTTTGGCCGTGTTGAACATATCGTGGGAAAAAATCTCCCACGAGGCCTTTCTGACTCGGTCAATCAAACTCTTCGCGCGCATCACTGCCAAGAGTAGAGCATTTTATCGTCCTTGGGCGATAAGAGTTTATAAACCAGGCGGGCGGCTGAGACCGCGGGGAACAGTCTCAAGCCCCGTCGGGGAAGTCCGCGCCGGCGCTCACGCTCTCCCACGCGGCAATCTCTTTTTCCCACATTGCTATTTTGTCCCGGAAGCGCTTCAACGCGGCGTTGCCGAGGATCAGGTGCAGCGGCGGCTCGGGCGAATCCACTACCGCAATCGCGGCTTCAATGGCCTTCTGCGGATCGCCAGGCTGCTTGCCGCCCTGGGTCCTGAAGTACTCGCGGGCCTTCCCGGCTGTGGCTTGATACTCGGGGATTTCGCGCTGGGCGAGCTTGCCCGAACGGCCCAGAAAATCGGTGCGAAACGGCCCCGGCTCGATCGCCGTCACGTGGACGCCGAGGGGTTTCATCTCCGCCGCCAGCGCCTCGCTGAAACCCTCCACGGCGAACTTGGTGGTGTGATAGAACCCCCAACCCGCGATGCCGGTAAGCCCACCGATTGAAGAAAAGTTCAGGATGTGCCCGCTGCGCCGCTCCCGCAGGTGCGGCAGAAACGCGCGCGTGGTGCGGATCAGCCCGTAGATGTTGGTCTGGAACATGGGTTCGAATTCCGCTTCGGAAACCTCCTCGATGGCCCCGCTCACGCCGTAGCCCGCGTTGTTGACCACCACATCCACGTGGCCGAATGCCGCAATTGCCTGCGCCGCCACGGCCTCAATCTCCGCCGGTCTGGTCACATCGAGCGCAAATGTCCGCGCACGGCGAGGATATTTCGCCGCCAGATCCGCGACCTTGGTTAGGTCGCGCGCCGTGGCGATGGCCCGCTCGCCGCGCCGCAGCACCTCTTCGGCGAGCAGCCGCCCAAAGCCCGTCGAAGCACCGGTGATAAACCACACGCGCGAATTTGCCTTTTCTTCCATGGGTAAAGTCCCTTCCAGGATTGTGGTTCGAGGATTGGATGCCGCGAAACCGGTAGCCGCTTCGGCGGAACGTTTTCCTAGAGGCGAGCCGCGCGCAAAATGGCTTCCACCGTCTCCTCCGGGGTTAGCGCGTCGGTGCGAATGGAAACATGCGCCGTGCGGTAGAGCGGCAGACGCCGCTCATAGCGGGCTGCCAGGTTCGGTCTGTCAGCGAGGATGGGCCGCAAATGCTCGGTGCCGCGGCAGCGGGACAGCGTCGTCGCCAGCTCTATCTCCAAATGGACAAGCAGGGTACCCGGCCCCTGCATCAGCAGCGAGCGCGTGGCGTCGAGCTCGATCGCCCCGCCCCCCAGCGCCAGCACTAAACCGTCCTCTGCGGCCAGCCGCGCGATGGCCGCATGCTCGCGTTCACGAAACGCAGCTTCGCCCTCGCGCGCAAAAAGCTCGGCAATCGGCATCCCGGCCTCGGCCTCGATGGCGTCGTCCGCGTCCACAAACTGCCAGTGCAGCCGCCGCGCCAGCAACGGCCCGGCAGTCGTCTTGCCCGAGCCCATAAAGCCGGTGAGAACGATGCGGCGCGGCCGATCCGTGGAACAAGCTTGAGCCTGAAGCTTCGCGGTCATTCGCTCCAGTATAGAAAAGCCTTGCAATGAATGGCGGAGGGACTCGGGCGTTTTTCATCGAAAGCGGTTACGGCTCGGCCCGAATCCCTCAGGGGTTAAAACCTGCCTTTATTTTGCTGTGTTTGCGGCACGACTGAAGTCGTGCCCTGATACAAGGCCGGTGTATGAAACAAGTTGTGCGGCTCCTCGATCCCCGGTCTCTGATCCCCGTTCCCTATTCCCTGTTCCCTGTTCCCTATTCCCTGTTTTCCGTCACCCCAGCACCATAATCATCGCCCCCGCAGTGATCAACAGTCCGCCGGCGATCTCCGCCAGGCTCAGCTTTTCGCCCAGAGTGATCCACGCAAACAGCATCACCAGGGGCACGCTGAGCTTATCCAGCGGCGCCACGCGCGATACCGGTCCCAACTGCAAGGCGCGGAAGTAGCACAGCCAGGAGAGGCCTGTGGCGATGCCGGCGAGGGTGAGAAAGATCACCGTCTTGCGGTCGAGCGACCGGAGCTCGCCGTGCCTTCCCAGCGCCAGCGCGATGGCCCATGTAAACACCACCACCACGCTGGTGCGCAGCGCCGTGGCCAGGTTCGAGTCCACGTTGGCCACGCCCACCTTAGTCAACAGCGCCGTAGCCGCGGCAAAGAGCGCGGCCAGCAATGCCCACCCAATCCATCCCATGTGAAAATGGTACGTGGTTTCCGCTCGCGAGGCAGGGAATCTGCTCTAATTTAAACTGCGCATTATGGAAACCGGCCGCGCCAGCAAAACCGCTCTTCGCGTAGCGCTGCGCCGCGCGGTGCACCAGGCCCTGGACCCACCGCCCGTCCTCGCCGATCCCATCGCCATCCCGCTGCTCGGCGCGAGCTTTGCATTCGATCCGGCGCGCGAATCGAGCCGCCTGGCGCGTTCCGCCCGCGCCTTTATGGCTGCCCGCAGCCGTTACGCCGAGGATCGCCTGGCCGAGGCGGTTGCCCGCGGCGTCAACCAGTACGTGGTTCTCGGCGCAGGGCTCGACACCTTCGCCTACCGAAACCCTTTCCCGCAACTGCGCGTCTTCGAGGTGGATTTTCCCGCCACGCAAGCCTGGAAGCGAGCGCTTCTGGCCGAAGCCTCCATCGCCGCTCCGCCGGGCCTTACCTTCGTTGCCATCGATTTTGAGAGAGAAACATTCTCCGCCGTCCTCGCACATGCGGGGTTTGACTCGGGATCGCCGGCATTCTTCAGTTGGCTTGGCGTTGTGCCGTATCTCTCGCTCGATGCGTTTCGCGCCACTCTGGCCGCCATCGCCGTCCTGCCCGCCGGCAGCGGGGTCAGCTTCGACTACGGTCTCTCGCCCAAGACATTTGGTCCCCTGCGCCGCATGGCCTTCGAACGGCTGGCGCAGCGCGTGGCCGCCGCCGGCGAGCCGTTCCGCCTCTTCTTTACGCCCGAGGATCTGGACGCCGAGTTCCGCCGCGCCGGCTTTCGTGGTTTCGACCAGCACGATTCGGACGCGCTGAATGCGCTTTACTTCGCCGGCCGGGCGGACGGCCTTGAGCTACCTTCGCCCGGCCTAGGCCAGTTGGCCACGGCATGGACCTGAGTCGCGCAGCGCATTTTCGCGGCGGCCACAGATGCCGCGATCCGCGCGGCGAATCGGGCATAGCTCCGCGTGATGAAATGAAAATCGGTATGATGAATCGAATCCGGAATGCTCAGCAACGCGATCGCGGCCAACTCGCCGCCATGCGCGTGCTGCTGTGGCCGGAGAGTTCGCTTGAAGAGCAAACGCAAGAACTCGATGCCGTGCTCGCCACGGGAATGAGCGGAACCCTCCCCGGCGTCATTCTGGTTGCGGAGGATGCGGAGGGAGCGCTGACCGGATTCCTTGAGGTCGGACTGCGCTCGCACGCCGACGGCTGCGACACCAAACAGCCGGTGGGCTTTGTCGAAGGCTGGTTTGTTCAGGAAAAACTCCGCGGCCGGGGAATCGGCGGCGCCTTTATGCGTGCGGCCGAGGAGTGGAGCCGTGCGCGCGGCTGCCTTGAATTGGCTTCCGACGCCTTGATCGACAATTCCGGGTCACAGCGCGCGCACCAGGCGCTGGGATTTGAAATCGTCGACCGATGCGTGCATTTTCGTAAACCTCTTTAGCGCCTCGCGGCACATTTAAGATGGCTTCATGCGCCCGATTGTTTTTGTGCTGTCCGCTTTGGTCCTTTTCGTACCTGCCGGATGCGGCTATCACACGCTGGGCGCGGCCACCCACCTGCCGCCCAATCTGCACACGCTCGCCATACCGGTCTTCGCCAACCAGACCAACAACTACGGCACTGAAACCGTCATGACAGACGCAGTGATCCGCGAGTTCACCGCGCGCACGCGCATCCGCGTGGTCCCCAAGGCCGACGCGGATGCGGACGCTACGCTGGATGGGGCGATTCTCAAGGAATCCGTTACCCCGCTCACTTACAACTCCTCCACCCAGCAGTCCTCCAGCTTTCTGATTACCATGGTGGTTTCGGTCACGCTCAAGGCCCGCGACGGCCGCGTTCTTTACCGCAACAGAAACTACGTCTTCCGCCAGCAATACGAGTCCACCACGGTCCTGCCCACGTTTCTCCAGGAAGACCCCGCGGCCGTTCAGCGGCTGTCGCGCGACTTTGCCCGCCAGCTTGTGGCGGATGTGCTGGAAGGGTTCTGAGGAGAAGCTGGACGCGCACGCCAGCGCAATTGGCCAACTGAGAGCCGGAGTTCTCGAACGCCTTCGAGGCATAGCTCCGGGATTGGTCGCGGCGGTAAACGAGTGGACGAGGAACCGATGAAGCCTACCCGCAAGTGCGGAGCTATCGACCCCGGTTGGGAACAGTAAGCGGTACACGAATTCCGCCGGGAAATTCGCTTGAGGTGCAGCTTTTCCCCTCCCCGGTTGCCTTTTCCCTCCTCCCGCGTCCATTTCTTATCGTCAGGCAACCATCCTCGCAAACGGGGACGCGGCGTAGTGCCCTCGTGGAGTATCCTTGCCTCAGAGGCAATCAATTTGTTGCGTATTCATTTCGCCGCGGCCCTGCTGATCGTCTGCCTGGCCGCAGGCTGCAAAGCTCAATCGAACCCTCAGGGACCCCTGGATCCGGCGCTTGCACGCCGCGTCGAGGTCATGGTGCGGTCGGAGTTCAACGTCCCGTCCGACTACGGCGTCGCCACTGGCGCGCGCGGGCCCAGCCAGATCAAGGGCTACGACAATCTGCCCGTCACCATCTCGCACTCGGGCAAATCGCAGGTCGTGAACTTCCTGCTCTCCACCGACGGCACAAAACTGGCGCGCCTGGAGACCTTCGACCTCAAAACGGACCCGGCCTTCAACCTCGACATTGCCGGCCGGCCCGTTCGCGGCGATCCCAACGCCAAGGTCACCGTCGTCAACTTCGACGACCTCGAGTGCCCCTACTGCGCCCGCATGCACCAGGAGCTGTTCCCCTCAACCTTCGACCGCTATAAGAACCAGGTCCGCTTCATCTACAAGGATTTTCCGCTCACCGACCTGCACCCCTGGGCCATGCACGCGGCCGTCGACGCCGACTGCCTCGCCCAGCAGAACGGAACCGTCTACTGGAACTACGTGGATTATCTGCACACCCATGGAGACGAAATTACCGGGCCGGACCGCGACCTGAAAAAGAGCTTCGCGGAGCTTGACCGCGTCGCCAGCGACGAGGGCACGGTGGGCAAGCTCGACGGCCCCAAACTTGCGGCCTGCATTGCCAAACAGGATGAGAGCACCGTCAAGGCTTCGCTCAAGGAGGCGGATGCGCTGGGCCTGCAGGGCGCGCCGGCCCTGTTCGTCAACGGCGAGCGTATTGACGGCGCTGTTCCCGAGGACCAGGTATGGGAGGTGATCGACCGGGCCCTGCGCGCGGAAGGTGAAACGCCGCCGCCGCTGCCTCCCCCAGCCGCACCGGAGCCGAAATCCAACGCACCCTCGGGCGCGCCGAGCGCGAACCGCTGAAAGGACTTGGGCGCCCCAGGTCTCGATTTTGAGACCGGGGATTGGCTGTTGGCTACCCCAGGTTTCGATCTCAGGCACGGACTTGGGTGCCCCAGGTCTCGATTTTGAGACCTGGGATTGACAATTGCCGGTCCGGAATTTCCGCAGTCGAAGACCTGGAGGCTGTTTCCCCGCCCCGTCCGCGGGATTTATTCTTGCTTGCCAGGGCGTTCCTGGCCTCAGAGGAGTTGCAAGTGCCTGCACAAATCGATCTTCGGGCCCGTTCCCGATTCGTTGCCTATCTGTTGCTGTGCGGAATGCTGCTGGGGGGAGCAGCCGGCTGCCGCAATGGCTCGGGGCCCGATGTGGTGGCGACGGTCAACGGCAAGCCCCTCCATCGCGCCGATCTCGACCGCAAATACCAGGACTATCTGGCCACTCAGGGCGGATCGCAGCAGAAGGCTTCGCCGGAGGAGGCCGACATCCAGCGCCTCAACGTGCTTAAGGGCATGATTGAGAATCAGATCGTGCTGCAGCAGGCCGCCAAGCTCAACCTTGTGGCCACCGACGAGGACGTGAACGCCCGCCTCACCGAGATGAAGGCCCCGTACACGGAGGACGAGTTCAATAAGCGCCTCAAGGCGAACGGCGAAACGCTGGACCAATTGAAGCAGGAAATTCGGGACAGCCTGACCGCCAACAAGCTGCTCAACCGCGAAATCGAGTCCCGCATCAACATCACCGACGCCGAAATCCGCGGCTATTACAACGCCCACAAAGCCGACTACGACCTGATCGAGCCAACGTATCACCTGGCGTGGATCTTCGTCACCGGCTCGCCCGAGCGCCAGACCGGCAACCTGCAGGACAACAAGGCCCAGGGTGATGCGGACGCCAAAAAGAAAATCCAGGCCCTTCATAACCGGTTGGACAGCGGCCAGGACTTCGGCTCCGTAGCCATGCAGTTCTCCGAGGACGCCAACTCAAGCTCCAACGGCGGCGACCTGGGATTCTGGCCGGAATCGCAGTTGAAGACCGCCAACCCCGAAGCGTATGCCGCCATCGGCCAGCTCAAACCCGACCAGTACAGCAACGTGGTTCCGGTTTTCAACGGCGCCGGACCCGCGCGCCGCCAGATCGGCTACGCCATCTACAAGGTCATCGCCCTGGAGCCAGCGGGCCAGCGCCAGCTCAACGACCCCAGCGTCCAGCAGGGTATCCACGACCTGCTGCACGAGCGCAAGAGGCAGCTCCTGCAGGACGCCTATCTTGAAACCATCGTCGACGCCGCCAGGGTACGCAACTACTACGCCGAACAGATTCTCAAACAGGGCGCGCCATAGCTCCTGCCCATCCGATGCGGTTCAGAACCGCGCCCCATCGTAGGCTCAGGACCGCGACCCGTCGTGGATCGTCCCGCCGGGGCTCGCTGGGGCTTCCCCGCCCGCGCCGTGAATTCCGCCGGCGTCTTCACCGCCTGCACAGGGGACGCGTGCTGAACCGCAAGGAAAAACGGCCTTCGCCACTATAGCGAAGGCCGTTTTTGTACCCGGACCGCAGCGGCGCGCCGGCTAAGTGCTCGGCTGCATCGTGATGCCCTGCGGACCCTTGTTCTTCTTCTCTTCGTTGAGCCTGCGCGTGGCCATGGCCTTCGAGCGCCACATTTCGGCCGTCGCAAGGTCTTCCTTCACTGCCTTCGAGTCCCCGAAGTCCACGTCGGCCTTGCTGCGGTACATCAGGTTCAGATAGGCCATCGCATCGTCGTAGTTGGCGCGGTTCTGCTCGGCCTGCTGCAGATATTTGAGACCCTCGTCAACCATGGCGCCGGTCTTGTCCTTCACCTGCTCCATCAGCTTCTTGGGGGCCTTCACGTTGCCTTCGCCGTCGTCGTTCATCCCCGCGGTCTGCAGAATCGTGAGCAGGTCCTCGTGAGCCACGCGCCAGTCGATTGCCCCAATCGTGTAAGCCGCCTCAGGATCCTTCGGGTTCACCGCCAGCACCTTCTTCTGCCACTCCTTCGCCTTGTCGAACTGGTTCACATTGAAGTAAATGCCCGCGATCTGTTTCATGCTGTTCACATCCGTGGGATTCTTGTTCAGGACCTCCTGGTAGATGGCAACCGCCTGGTTCGCGGTCTTCAGGTTTTCCGGCGTATCCAGGCCAGGCACCACGTCCTGCGCCAGCGCCGTGGCCAGATAGGTCTTCGCCATAGACAGGTTCGGATCGAGCTCGGTGGCCTTCTGGAAGTGGCCAATGGCCTCTTCGTAGTGCGCGCTCTTGTAGGCGTCTACGCCTTTGTTCAACTGGTCGCGGGCTTCCAACTGCTGGCACCCGCTCATTGAAAGCGCCATGCCTGCCAAGCCAATCGCGAGAGCCACAATTCGTGCCGGTCCGTTCATGTTCGTCTTCTTCTCCTTGTGGCGGGAACCAATCGGCCGCGCCTTGAATCGATTGCAACTGGCCGCGGCTGGGGTCACCGATGCCAAATTAAAACACTCGCAATTCTACTACTACCCGGATAGTCTACCTCTGACCGGACCTTCAAGTCTCAAACGAACGGAGGACGGCGGCTGTTGCCTCTACCTTACTGGCCTTCCTGAATCTTGGGCGTAAGCAGGCCGATGTGATCCACGTTGGCTTCCTTGCCGATGTCGATCACGCTCGCGATGTACTGAAACTCCACATCGTCGTCGCCCTTCACGAACATCACCCGCTCCGCGCGGTTGGCATAAATTGCCGTGAGCCTGGGAAGTAATTCCTGAAAGTTCACGTCGTCCTGGTTGATCTTGTACGCCGGGGTCTGGCCGGGCCGGTACAACACCTGGACCACGATGGTGCGGTCGTTCGGCTGCTGCTTCTGCGGGGTCTTGGGGGGCTGCGGCACAGCAGCGTCCAGGCCGTCGGGCACCGTCGGCACGATGATCATGAAGATGATCAGCAGCACCAGAAGAATGTCGATCATTGGCGTTATGTTGATCTCCGACATGCTGCCGCCGGCGCTTCCCATTGACATTGCCATGGCTGAAAATTCCTCGTTTCCTCGAAAAATCGCTCCCTGAATCGCGACGCCGCGGAGTTACTGGCCGCCCATGAGGTTGTTGTCGATCCTCTGCGTCAGCAATCCTACGTCGTCCACGCCCGCCGTGCGCACATCGTCGATCGCGTCTTCAACCGCCTTGTACTGGGCGCGCTGATCGGCGCGGAAGAACACAGTCTTATCGGTCTTGTCGGCGAGCTTGTCCCCTACCAGCCGCCCCAGATCGTCGGGCGAAACCTTGTCCTGGCCCAGAAACAAGCTGCCGTCGCGCGTCACCGCCACAACGACGGCGTCATCTTTCGATGCGTCGGGCATGGCCACTGCGTCCTTCGCTTTGGCTAAGTCGATCTGCACCTTGTTCGTGAGCATGGGCGTGATGACCATGAAGATGATGAGCAGCACCAGCATCACGTCCACCATCGGAGTGACGTTGATGTTGGAAGTGACCTTGCTGCCTTCGTTACGAACTGCGATTGCCATTGTCGGGGCTCCGTGCGTTTAGGATTCTTCGCCGGACCGCTCCGGCCTTATTTCAAGTGAATTCGCGGCGCCCGCGACAAACCGGCGGGCGGAAGCGGCCCGGAGCCGTCTTCCGCCGCCAAAAAATCCTCGCTCGCCGTCTGCTGCTTCGCCTAGCGCTTGTGGCTCTGCTTGATAAAGTAGTCGATCAACTCGCTCGAGGAGTTATCCATCTCCACGTCGAAAGACTCGACACGCCCGGTGAAATAGTTGAAGGCCATGACGGCGGGGATGGCCACCAGCAGTCCGAAGGCCGTGGTCACCAGTGCCTCGGAGATGCCGCCGGCGACTGCGCCGATGCCCGAAGTCTTCTGCGTTGCGATCTGCTGGAAGGCGTGAAGAATGCCGATGACCGTGCCGAACAGGCCGACGAACGGGGCCGTCGCGCCAATGGTCGCCAGCACCGCCAAGCCGCGCTTCAGCTTCGCGTGCACGATGGCCTCAGCGCGCTCGAGGGCGCGGCCGGAACTCTCGATGGTCTCCTGCGTAGGCGCGCCTTGCGAGGCGCGGAACTCCTGCAGGCCGGAGGTGACCACTTCGGCAAGGTGCGACTTCTTGCTGCGGTCGGCGATCTTGATCGCTTCCTCGAGCTTGCTGTCCTTCAACGCGCCGGCAACCTTGGGCGCGAACTCCCGCGACTGCTTGCGCGCGGCCGAGAAGTACAGGTAACGGTCGATCATCACGGCCAGCGACCAGATCGACTCGATAAAGAGGAGAATGACCACGGCTTTGGCCAGCCATGCCATGCTATGCCACATCCCCATCGGGCTGAAGTTGACCGTCTGATCTTGCTGCAAAAACGCCAGGCAGTTGACGGTGTGCGAAGCGAAGTGTGCGAGGTGAGCGAGAATCACAGAATCTTTCCTCCTAAGGAGTTTACTTGTCCATATGCGGAGATCCGCCGAGGCGGATGCGGGCTAAGAATGCGGCCTTTCAGGACCGCATTCGGGTCAAAAATCGAAGCTCCTCCGGCAATGGACGCCGAAGGCAGCCGGAGAGTTAGTCGCCACCCAAAGTAAAGATGACGTTGACGGTCGTTTCCACTTCCACCGGTTCGTTGTTCAGCAGATACGGCCTGTACCGCCACTGCCGCACTGCTTGCAGCGCCGCATCCTGCAACATGGCAGGCCCGCTCACGACCTTAAGGTCTTGAATGGTCCCCTGCTTGGAAATCATCGCCTGCAACACCACGGTCCCCTGCACGCGCGCCGCCTTTGCGATCGGCGGATACTGGGGCGTGACCTTGTCGATCAACATGCCAGTCATTACACCGGCCGAAATATTCACCTTTTTGGGAGGCGCAACTTTCACCACCGGTCCCTTGTTGCCGCCGAAGGCGCCAAACGTGCCGCCGGCGGCGCCCAAGCCTTCCATGCCCGCCACGCCAAAGCCCGACGGGGGCGCTTCCTTCTGCGTCACCATCTCGATGTTTTTGGGAATCTTGGTGGGCGCCAGCAACTGGTTATTCATCATCTGCGACTGCACATGGACGATGTGTACTTCCTGCGGAGGAGGCGGAGGCGGAGGCGGCGGCGGAGGCGGAGGGGGCGTGAACAGGACCGTCTGCATCAACGCCTTGGGCAGCGCCTCAGGATAGATCAGCGGAATGAGGATCAACAGGACAAGAATGGCTAAGTTGATGAAGCCCGTAAAGAGCATCCAACGGCCACTCTTGGTCTTGATCTTCCCAGCGGATTCAAATGTGGAATCTTCAAACATGGCCAGCCTCGGAGTCGGGTGTTGGTTACCTCTAATTAGACACCGCAAGAACGTTTAATGTTCCCAGCAGAGCGATTTGTCCTAATAGAAGCGAATTCACCTTATCAGAACAATGCCCTACATGCAAAACCTGCTGCAAAAATGGTGCAACTTAAACCATCTCCGGCACTCCGAACCCCCGTGCCGCATTTCACCTGCCGAAGTACGGCGAATCCCAAGGGCTCCCCCGCGGAACCCGTCTCTTGCGTATAGATGCAGAAAACCCCGGTATGAAATAGTCTCTTGTGCCTACCCGCGCGCACGCCTCGCCGAGGGTAGCGCCGTTGACCCGCCCTTCTTGCCTCGCCAATCCTGCCACGCCACCAGCATCGGCGAAGCAACAGCGATGGATGAATAAGTACCTATCAGAATTCCCACCACTAAGGCAAACGAAAAACCCTTCAGCACCTGGCCGCCGAACACAAACAGCGAAAGGACCGTTAGGAAAGTAAGCCCCGAGGTGAGCACAGTCCGGCTCAAAGTCTGGTTGATGCTGCGATTCACCAGGTCCGCCAGCGGCTCCCGCCGCGTGATGCGCAGATTTTCTCGGATGCGGTCGAAAACCACGATGGTATCGTTCATGGAGTAACCGATGAGTGTAAGAATCGCGGCGATCACCGTCAGCGTAAGTTCGCGATTGGTCAGCGCAAACGCTCCCACTGTAATCAGCGTGTCGTGGAAGCACGCCACCACCGCGGCTATGCCGTAGATCAACTGGAAGCGGAACCACAGATAGACCAGCATTCCCAGAAGCGAGTAAAGCGTGGCCAGCGCCGCCTGCTTCTCCAAAATGCGCCCCACCGTCGGGCCCACCACCTGCACGCTGCGCACCGCAAAACTGCCCCCGTAGTGCGAGTGCAGGGCATTCTCAATATCCGCTCGGCCCGTGTCGAGCGCCTTTTCGTTGCTCTGCTCGGGAAGGCCGATGAGCACCTCGTTCGGAGCTCCGCCGCCAAAAGTCGTGGTGGTCGCATTGTTCAAACCAGTCTGGTCCATCGCCTGACGTATCCGCGTCATGTCTGGTGGCTGCGTGAACTCCACCGTCACCTGCGTGCCGCCGCGAAAATCCACGCCCAACGGAATGGGACTGCCGATGGTGTGCATGTGCCACGCCATCGAAATAACGCCGGAGACGCTGAAAATCAACGAAAAGGCCAGAAAGTACCACTTCTTCCCCAGCCAGTCCACCTTAACTTCGCGAAAAAATTCCACCGCTTCTCTTCCCTTCCCGGAGCTTGTTCCCTAGTCCCTAGTCCCTGTCCTTAAATCGAAACCATCTCGCCCGGCTTGAGGTTGTTCAGGTGCGCCTCGAAGATCACGCGCGACACGTACACCGACGTAAAGAGGTTGGCCGCCAGACCAAACACCAGGGTGGTGGCGAAGCCCCTTATAGGCCCGGTTCCGAAGATGAACAGGAAGGCCGCCGAAACCATAGTCGTGACGTGCGTGTCGAAGATAGTGTGCCAGGCGTGCGCAAAGCCCTGGTCCACGGCAGCCGCGGCCGCCTTGCCCGCGCGAATCTCTTCGCGGATGCGCTCGAACACGAGCACGTTCGAGTCCACGCCCATACCAATGGTGAGGATGACCCCGGCGATGCCCGGCAGCGTCAGCGTGGCGCCCGTGAAGCCCATGAACCCGAGCAGGATGACCAGGTTCAAAAACAATGCCAGGTCGGCGTTAATTCCCGAGCCGCGGTAGTAGATGAGCATGAAGATCCACACCAGCAGCACGCCGATAATGGCCGCAGTCACGCCCTCGTGGATCGAATCCGTCCCCAGCGTCGCCCCCACCGTGTTTTCATCGATGTAGTTCAACGAAGCCGGCAACGCGCCCGAGCGCAGCAGCTTCGAGAGCAGCATCACCTCGTCGGGGCTGAAGCTCCCAGTAATCTCGCCGCTGTCCCGGATCGGCTCCTGGATAGTGGCCACCTCGCGCACCGTGCCGCCCATCACCACCGCCATGCTCTTGCCCACGTTGGCGCTGGTATAGTTCCAGAACTTGTCGCCGGCCTCGTCGGTGAGGGTGAATGTCACCTCGCGCTGGCCGGTGTTGGGGTTGTTGCTGGGCGAGGCGGAGCGGAAATCGCTGCCCGCCACGATGGCCAACCGCTGAAGAATGTAATAGCTCCCGTTGCCGCCGCCGGCCAGCTCACCTTCGGAATTCAGAATCTCTTCGTCCGGTGGCAGAGCGCCGTTCACGCTGGCCAACGCCGCCTGCCCGGTGGGAAACGGTCCGCCCACCACCGCGTGAATCTCAAGCCGCGCCGTCGACTTGATCATCTGCTTCACTTGATTCATGTCGCTCACGCCCGGCAGCTCCACCAGAATCTCGTTGACGCCCAGTCCGTAGGGCGCGATCTGCGGCTCCGTTACGCCCAGCGAGTTCACCCGGTCCGTAATCGTCGAGATCGCCTCCTGCACCGTCCGCTGGTCCAGGTCGCGCTCGTAGATCGGCTTCATGGTCAACGTCCACGTGGTGTCGTTGTCCTGCGACACGTCGTACTCGTTCGAGTACTGGGGGGCGTTCAGAAGCGTGCTCAACGCCGACGACTGCACCGGCGAGGCGCCCTCGATGCGAATCACGTCCGGCTTGCTGGGATTGGGTTTGTACACCTTCGAGAAGGTCAGGTTTTGCTTCTTCATGTCCTGCTCGATGTCCTGCGCCGTATTGCTCGTCTCGTCGTTGACCGCGTCCGAGACCTGCACCTGCAGGATCAGGTGCGCCCCGCCCTTCAGGTCGAGTCCAAGGTGAATCCGCTTGGCGATCGCCTGCAAAAGATCGTGGCCCGTCAACCCCGATGGCACTCCGAAGATGCCGTAAAGAAAGATCGCCAGCACGCCAACGATCAAAGCAATTTGGTTCTTGAGATTCTTCTTCATAGTTCCAGTTCTCTACTCCAAAACCTAAGAGACCCCTTTTAGGAGCCGGAGGCCCCGTCCGGCTGAGTCACCGAAGCAATCGCGCTCTTGGCGATCTCCAGCTTCAGGCTGTCCGGCGCCACGCGAATCACCACCGTATCGTCCTTGAGCGACAGGATCACGCCGCGAAGCCCGCCGGCCGTGGTCACGCGGTCCCCGGTCTTGATGCTCGACAGCATATGCTGCCACTGCTTTTGCTTTTTCTGCTGTGGGCGGATCAGCAACAGGTAAAAGACGGGAATAAACAGCAGGATGGGCAGAAGAAAGGATAGGCCGCCACCCGCCCCCGCGGCCGGCGCGGCCGCCAAAAATGCCAGACTTGTCGTCACACTCTTCCTTTGCTCCCCCTCGCGCGCGGCCGAGGCTGGCGCTCAGGGCACAGGCGCGCAGAGTATTCACCCGTGCGCGGCCCCACATAAATTTGTCTCCGGGAACGCCTGGGGCAAGTTCATCTCCGGCCCAGGCTCCGGGCGGAGGGTCTGGCCGCCGCATTCCCGGCCGCATTCCCCGGATCTGGCCCTGACCCGAACTCCAATCAGAACCCCCAGTCCCGCGCCCGCCGGCAACCTGAGCACCGCTCGCCGTTTGCTTCCTGTTCGACACGACTTTCCCTTCGGATCCGGACGCTAAACCCACTCAGCCCGCGCGTCCACGCTCCGGACTCCAAAAAGAATGCCTAGAAAGATAAGATACGCGCGGCCTCTTGCGTGTCAAGACGCGGCGCTACTCCGGCCTCGCTGCGGGTACGCCGCTCGCGGCGCCCGGCGCTATTTGTGCTGCGCTGGCGGGGTTGCTGGCGCCGCCGTGCCGGGTTTGCCGGCCGTCGCTGCCGGGCTTTCCGCCGGTGCATCGTCGTCGCCCGAGCCTTCCACCAGCACCGCCGAGCCCGCCGCGATATCGTAGCTCACAGCGTCCGTCCCGGCCGGATGAAACGTCACCCGCATCGGATCGCGGCGCCACTCCGCCTGAACGCAGACCGGCTCTGCATGGTTTTTCGCATCGAATGCCGACAGCTTCTTGGCCAGCACCGCCTTACGCGCCGCTATCTGCGCCACCACCGCATAGAGACTCTTCCCGCTCGCCGTCACGCCGCAGTAGGCCCCGTAATCGCGGAACCAGACCACCTGGCTCACGCCGGGGTCGTAATCGGGCAGCTTCAGTGGCGTAATGTGGCCGGTCGCGCGGTCCACCAGCAGCCACGGCCCCCGCTGCCACACCCACTGCTCCTTGGTGTCGCCAGGCAGCGCATTGTTCATGCGGATCGCGCGCCGCACCACAAAGCTGCGCTCGGTCACGTCGTGCGCCTCGCCGGTAGTCCACTCCTTCAGCACGCCGTCCACGAGCAGCGCGCGAACCTCGAGCGAAGTTTCGCCTGCAGCCGCGCCCGATGGATCGCCCTCCTTCGAGTACGGCTCGTGCCGCACCGCGCCCAGAACTACGCTGTGGGCCTTGCGGATAGCGGCAGAGGCCGGGGCGGACGCCGTCAGCAGCAAGGCGAAGACAGAAACCCAAAACCCTGAACCCTTCCTCATTCTCTTACTCCTCCTTGTGCTCCGGGAGCACATTCGCCGCAGGATGGCGGTTCCAAAGCGTTCTCCTGAAAATTGCTTCTACAGCAACTGC
>JBOGLX010000096.1:0-13531 GCA_050745765.1 Occallatibacter sp.
GGCCTGGACCGCCGCGCCAATCGCCACCACCTCGTCAGGGTTCACGCCCTTGTGCGGCTCCTTGCCAAACAACTCCTTCACCAGTTGCTGAATCTTCGGCATCCGCGTCTGACCGCCGACCAGCACCACCTCGTCGATCTTCGACGCATCAATCCCCGCATCCTTCATCGCCTGCTTCGACGGCCCGATCGACCGCTGCAACAGGTCATCGACCAGCGACTCCAGCTTGGCCCGCGTCAGGTTGCGCACCAGGTGCTTCGGCCCACTCGCATCCGCCGTAATGAACGGCAGATTGATCTCCGACTCCTGCGCCGTCGAAAGCTCGATCTTCGCCTTCTCCGCCGCGTCCTTCAGCCTCTGCAACGCCATCTCGTTCCCCTTGGCGTGCAGGTCGAGACCCGTGTCGGACTTGAACTCCGCAATCAGCCAGTCCACAATGCGCTGGTCCAGATTGTCGCCGCCCAGGTGGGTATCCCCATTGGTCGACTTCACCTCGATCACGCCATCGCCAACCTCAAGGATCGAAATGTCGAACGTACCGCCGCCGAAGTCATACACGGCAATCGTCTCGTCCTTCTTCTTGTCGAGTCCGTAGGCCAGCGCGGCCGCCGTCGGCTCGTTCACAATGCGCTTCACGTCCAGACCGGCAATCTTGCCCGCGTCCTTGGTGGCCTGGCGCTGCGCGTCGTTAAAGTAGGCCGGAACGGTAATCACCGCCTCCGTCACCGTCTCGCCCAGGTAGGCTTCGGCGCTCTTTTTGAGCTTTTGCAGGATCATGGCCGAGATTTCGGGCGGCGTGTACTCCCTGCCCTGGGCCAAAACGGCCACGTGGTCGCCCTGCTGGACCACCTTGAAAGGCACCATCTTCATCTCGTCGTTCACTTCGTTGTAGCGCCGGCCCATAAACCGCTTGATGGAGAAAATGGTGTTCTCCGGGTTGGTGATAGCCTGCCGCTTGGCGACCTGGCCGACCAGACGCTCGCCGCTCTTTGAAAAGGCGACGATGGAAGGCGTGGTGCGCGCACCTTCCTCATTTGGAATCACTTTGGGCTCTCCGCCCTCGAGAACGGCCACGCACGAGTTGGTGGTGCCGAGGTCGATTCCGATCATCTTTGCCATGGATGCTCCTCTGCCGATTGGGAAAAATACTGACGTTTAATAAGATGCATCATTGAGTGACTTAGTGTCAAATTTATTTGACTGAGTTTTGATAAATGCTGCATAAATCCCCTGCCAACCAGCCGCTACCGCCCCGCCTGCCATCCAAGGGCTAAGGCACGCCCAAACCCTGAGCCGGTAAGCTCTTGCTGGCAGCCCTCGACCCGATCGTTTACCCTTCTAACCAGTTCCGCTGGCCGATGACCACAGCGACCGCCCAAAGCCGCTACCCGCTGACCCTGGGCGTGAACCCATGGCTGGTCACTGTCGCGGTTATGCTGCCCACCTTTATGGAGGTGCTGGACACAGCCATCGCCTCGGTGGCGCTGCCCTACATTGCCGGCAGCCTTTCAGCCACCACGGATGAGGCCACCTGGGTGTTGACCAGCTACCTGGTGGCAAATGCCGTCATCCTGCCCGCTTCCAACTGGTTCGCGCGGAAGTTCGGCCGCAAGCGCTTCCTGCTCATTTGCGTGATCATCTTCACGGTCTCGTCGTTTTTCTGCGGCGCGGCGCCGTCGCTGGCAATCATTTTGCTGGCGCGGGTGTTGCAGGGGGCCGGCGGCGGCGCTCTGCAGCCGCTCTCGCAGTCGATTCTGCTGGAGAGTTTCCCGCCGGCGAAGCGGTCGATGGCGATGGCCGCCTTCGCGCTCGGCGTGGTGGTAGCTCCGGTGCTGGGGCCGACCCTCGGCGGCTGGCTCACCGACACCTATAGCTGGCGTTACGCCTTTTACATCAACATCCCGATCGGCATTCTGGCGGTGATCATGATCGCCCGCTTCGTCCACGATCCCGAGTACATCAAGCACGCCAAAGTAGGAGCGTTCGACAACCTCGGCTTCGGCCTGCTGATCGTGTGGATCGGCTGCATGCAGATCGTGCTCGACAAGGGGCAGGAAGTCGACTGGTTCGGCGCGGTCTGGGTGCGCTGGGCGGTTGCCGCATGCATCGTCGCGCTCATCGGCTGGATCTGGCGCTCCTGGACCAATCCCGAGGGCATCGTCAATCTGCAGAGCCTCAAGGACCGGAACCTGCGCACCGGGCTTTTGCTGATCGCGCTTCTGGGAATATGCATCTACAGCACCATCACCGTCCTGCCGCTCTACTACCAGGAGGTGATGGGATACACGGCCTTCGCCGCGGGACTGGTGGTCGGGCCGCGCGGCATCGGATCGCTTATTGGCGCGCCGATCATCGGCTTCCTCGGCTCGAAGCTGGACAACCGGATGCTGCTCTGCGGCGGTTTCGTCGGCTTCGGCATCTGCGCGCTGATGTTCGGCTCGGTGAACCTGGACATTGGCCCGCTGACGCTGCTGCTGCCCATCACGCTGACGGGGTTTGCGCTGAGCTTTGTGTTCGTGCCCTTGGCCACCGTGACCACCATCACCATCTCCAACCAGGAGATGGGCAACGCCACGGGGCTCTTCAACATGCTGCGCAACATCGGCGGGTCGGCAGGGATTGCCCTGGCGACGACGGAACTGACCCGCCGCGCCGACCTGCACCAGACCGAGATCGGCGCGCATTTGACGCCAACCAGCCCGGTCTTTCAGCAGTCGTCTGGGGCGCTGACGCGCTATCTCGGAGGGCAGCTCGGAACCGCTTCGGGCCAGCCGGGAGCGCTGGGAACGATTTACCGGTTGCTGGCGCAGCAGGCGATGCTGCTGGCTTATATGGATGTTTTTCGCTGGATCGGCCTGTTGGCGTTCATCTGCGCGGGCGCGGTTTGGCTATTCGGCAAACAGCCTAAACACGGAAAAGCGCCGCCGGGGATGCACTGAGGGCACGAGGCAACGCTTCGCCGAAGCCGAGCCTCCCATGAAGGGGAAAGCCCACCGCAACGAGGCGGCTCGGGCGTTCCGCAGTCAGGAGCGGGGGCGCCGGGTTTTCGCGATTTCCCTGGCTCGCCGGCGGTGAAGGAGAATCGCAATGGCAACCGTCGGACTCCGCTCCGAAGTCCTCCATCCTTAGCGCTCCTCAGGGATTTCCAGGTTCAAGCCCCAATCCCGCCGTGATAGCCTGCTAGGCAACGCAGTCTCCGCGGAATTTCTGCACGAAACTTCGCCGTTGCCCATCCAGGCGCACGCCTCACGGCCAGACGCCGGCAGCGATGCTTCCAATGAGGACCAGACATGAAACTTCTCCGTTTCCTTCCACTCCTGCTGCTGGCGTCCGGAACCGTTTTAGTGCAAGCGGCGGCCGCACAGCAGAGCAGCGACACCACGCCTACTGAGCCGCCCGCGGTCAAGAGCTTCGATCCTTCGGCCATCGACAAGAGCGTCGATCCCTGCGACGACTTCTACCAGTACGCCTGCGGCAACTGGAACAAGAACAACCCCATCCCCGCCGACCAGGTGCGCTGGTCGCGGTCGTTCTCGATGGTGCAGGAGCGCAACCGCTATCTGCTGTGGAAGCTCCTGGATTCCGCCGCCAAGGACCCCAAAACCCCGCTCCAGAAGCAATACGGCGACTACTACGCCGCCTGCATGGATACCGCCGCCGTCGATAAAGCCGGCATCGCGCCCATCCAGCCCGCATTTGCGCAAATTGCCAAATTCAGCGATCCAAAGCAGCTCGCAAATCTGCTCGGCAATCTTGAAGACCAGGGAACGCCCGACGGCTTCTTCAACTTCGGCGTCGATCAGGACCAAAAAGACTCGTCCAAGCAGATCGCCGAGCTCTTCCAGGGCGGATTGTCGCTCCCCGACCGCGAATACTATCTGAACTCCGCCCCGCACTACGCCACCATCCGCAGCGAATACCTCGATCACGTCAAGACCATGTTCACCCTCGCCGGCGACACGCCCCAGGAGGCCGCCAAAGAAGCTGACGCCGTAATGACCATCGAAACGGCGATGGCCAAGTCCGCCCTCAGCCGCGTCGAGCTGCGCAAACCGGAAAACCGCTACCACATCTACACCCTCGCCGAGCTCGACACCCTCAGTCCCAACTTCGACTGGACCACCTACTTCTGGACCACCGGCATCCGCCACTTCGACACCCTCAACGTGGCCACGCCGGATTACTTCAAGGAACTCAATGCGCTCATCCTGTCCGAGCCGCTCGACGCCTGGAAAAGCTATCTCCGCTGGCACGTTCTGCACGGCGAAGCCCAGTACCTGTCCAAGCCGTTCTTCGACGCCAACTTCGATTTCTTCATGAAAACTCTGGCCGGCCAAAAGGCGCCCACGCCGCGCTGGAAGATGTGTACCGCAATGACCGACCGCGCCCTCGGCGAAGCCGTCGGCCAGGACTGGGTCAAACAAAACTTCCCGCCCGCCGCCAAGGCAAGCACGCAAAAGATGGTCTCCGAGCTCGAACATGCCCTCGGCGAAGACATCGAGTCGCTGCCCTGGATGAGCGCGGAAACCAAGGTCGCCGCGGAGAAAAAACTCTCCATGATCCGCGAGAAGATCGGCTACCCGGATAAGTGGCGCGACTACTCGAGCATCGAGGTGAGCCCCACGGAGCTGGTCGAGAACGTGGAACACTCGGCCGTTTACGAGCGGAACTACGAATACGCCAAGCTCGGGAAGCCCGTGGACGAAAAGGAGTGGGGCATGACGCCCCCCACCGTCAACGCCTACTACGACCCCTCCTTCAACGACATCAACTTCCCCGCCGGCATTCTGCAACCGCCCTTTTTCGACTTCAAGGCCGACCCCGCGGTAAACTTCGGCGGCATCGGCATGGTCATTGGCCACGAAATGACCCACGGCTTCGACGACGAGGGCTCGCAGTACGACGGCAACGGCAACCTCAAGTTCTGGTGGACGCCGGCCGACCGCAAGGCCTTCGACGCGCGGGAAAGCTGCGTCGCCGACGAGTACAGCCACTTCGAGGCAGCCCCCGCCGAAGGCAGCACGCCCGCACAGTACCTCAACGGCCGGCTTACGCTGGGCGAGAACACCGCCGACAACGGCGGCCTGCGCATCGCCTACATGGCGCTGGAGTCCGCGCTCGCCTCCGAAGGCCAGTCGCTGGATGAAAAAATCGACGGCTACACCGAAGCCCAGCGCTACTTCCTCGGCTTCGCTCAGGTCTGGTGCCAGAACGAGCGGGAAGCCGCCGAGCGTCAAGGCGCGCTGGTCGATCCCCACTCGCCCGGCAAGTGGCGCGTCAACGGCACGGTGCAGAACTTCGACGCATTCGGAAAAGCCTTCGGCTGCAAGAAAGGCCAGCCGATGTATCCGGTGCATTCCTGCCGAACCTGGTAAAAAACCGAGGGAATAGGGAATAGGGAATAGGGAATCTGCGGTCATTGGTTGGCGATCTGCGGTCAGGAGGCGGCGGCCAGAGGCAAAGCCAGTTTTCTGCCGAGAGCCACGCTTTCTACTCCCTATTCCCTACTCCCTATTTCCTACTCCCTATTCCCTGTTTTTCTCGCCCCCACGATACTTTTCTCCTCCCTGCCGCGTCCAAATCGCAACAACGATTGCAATCGGGCGCGTAAGAAAAACTGGGCAAGGATTGGGTTCGAGTCAAATGGGCAACGGAGCGGCAAGCCGCCGTTCAGTCCGCCGGTGGCCGAAACTAGGCACAACCCACCCTCGCCTTTTACAATGCAGCAGGGACCCATCCCAACCCAGCTCTGCTCGGGAACGATCAAACTTGGCGGCCACCGCCGGACCAGGATGAAGGAATCGCATGAAGTTTACGAAATTCGGCAAGGCACTTCTGGTGAGCGCTCTTTCTGCTGGCCTCATTCTGGGTGTAACCTCTTGCGTTGAAAGTTATACGGTCGGCTTTTTGTATGTGACGGGGACAGTGACGGCCCAGTCGGGAAACAACGGCATCATCAGCGGTTTCAAAATTGACCACAACACGGGATTCCTTACGGCCATTCACGGGTTGCCCATTGCTTCGGGCGGCGCCAATCCGGTGCGTGCCGGTCTGGTTACCGGACAAACGTTCATGTACATCCTGAACCGGGGCGTGAATGCGGAGGGCAACGGCGACTGCACCACCACCGACCCGTGTCTGAAATCCAACATCACCCAGTTCGCGGTGGGCGGCAACGGCATCCTCACTCCGCAGGAGACCTTTTACACGCAGGGCGTCAACCCCTTCCGCATGATTATCGACACCTCGGGGAATTACGTCCTGGTGCTCGATCACGATGCGCCCGACAGCGACGCCTACACGGGCGTTAACGCGACGGCCAACAGTTGCACCGAAGCGCTGGGGCCGGCGACCACTTCCTGCGCCGACATTACGGTCTTCAAAATCGACACCACCACGGGGCGGCTTTCGCTGGTGACCAATGCGCAGGTGTCGTCGGCCAGCCGCACGCCGCTCACTTACTTCCCTGTCCCGGCCAATCCGGTGGACTTTCTTTTGAATCCCGGATACATTCTCACCCTGAGCGCCACTCCCACGCCTTCGGCCGCCGCTCCCTGCACCAGTCTCAGCACGCTCGCTTCCGCCTGGCCTTACGTCTGCGGCACGCAGGTATTTCCTTACACCTACACCAGTTCTACCGGCCAGCTTACGTTGAACCAGAACAGCGCGCAGCCGCTTAGCATCGCGCAGGGAACGGCCATTGTGAGCGCGGGCGGCGTAATCTACATTCCCGACAACGAGCCGGTCACCGTTCCGTCGGGAAGCACCTTTACCGCGGGGGTCTACCCCAGCCAGATTCTGCCCTTCACCGTTGGCACCAACGGCGCGCTGCAGGCCGAAACCGGCGGCGCGATTCCCGACGACTCCACGCTGTCCAATCCCATCCAGCTCCTGCTGGAGTCAAAGGGCAAGTACCTTTACGTGGCTAACCAGGGCAACGAAACGCAGGGAGCGAATGCGGAGAGCGGGATCGCCGGCTATTTTCTGACCACCGCGCCGAATTACGAGCTCACATTTATTGCCGGCGAGCCGTATGGCACGGGAGCCGGCCCGCAATGCATTGTCGAGGATCCTTCGGACCAGTTCCTGTACGAGGCGAACTACTACGACTCGTCCGTCTCGGGCCGTATTGTCGACCCTAACTCCGGCGCGCTCAATACCATGCGCAAGCAGAGCAGTTTTGCGCTCGACGGCCAGGCTACCTGGTGCCTGACCGATGGGCGCACGGATTAGCGCGGCGATTCGGCCCCAGGACGGGAAGGCGAGGCTGCGAAGCCAGCCTTCGCAGCCCGAAGACGGAGAGTTTCAAGTCGAATGTAGACGAATGCCCGGCGCGGATTTGCTTTAACCGCGCACCGGCTTCGATCCTTAAATGAGTTTTTTCGGGCTGCGGTTGAAGGCCCGCTGACGAAAGATGGGCATGAAGTTGAACAAATCGAGCCAGCTACAGCGGTTCCACGGTTGCTGTATCCCGAAGCTGCAACGGCTGCGTGGGTTTTTCATCAAGAAAAACCCACCTTGCGCCGTCGCCAGAAATGGCTACAAATACCGTGGAACCGCTCTTCTGCTGGTCGCAGCGGCCGGCCTTGCGGTGGCTTCCCTGATCACCGCCTGCAGCCAGGTTACGCAAACGTTGACCGTCGATTTCGTCTACGTGGCCAGTTCCAAGGCCGCGGGCGCCAACAGCTACGGCGAAATCAACGTCTTTGAGGTCGATTCGGAGTCGGGCAAAATGCGCCAGATTCCAGATTCGCCGTTTCCGTCCCAGGGCCGCGATCCCGTCGCCGAGGCGGTCTCCGCCGACAACAGCAGCCTGTTCGTCGTCAACCAGGACGACAACACGGTAGTGCAGTTCGTCATCGGCAGCGACGGCAAGCTCTATCCCTATAACACAGTGAACACGCCCGGCGTCTATCCGCTGGCCGTCACCGCCAACGCGTCGAATATGTTCGTGCTGGACACGTACCAGCCGCTGTCGACCGCTTCAACCGCGGCGCCATGTACCGGATCCCTTGCCGTCTTTCCTCTTACCGCGGCGACCAAGACCACGGCGGTCACAATCGGATCGCCGGCCCTCAACCCGGCCATCGACGTGAACTATTGGCCGCTCACGCTGTCGGGTCAGTCTTCGTGTTCCGGAGACGTGATCGTGCCGACCGGGGTTAACGTTGTAAAGTCCGGCTCCTACGTCTACGTCAGCGCCTACGACTCCAGCGTGACTCCGAGTGTCGGATACATCTTTGGATTTTCGGTTGGCTCGGGCGACGTGCTCACTCCGCTCCCAGGCTCGCCCTTTGCCGCCGGCACGCAACCCTCGTCTGTCGCCAGCGATCCCACCGGTGCTTACCTCTACGCCACCGACTACGCCAAGGCCGATGTCCTGGCCTATTCCATCGCCTCCTCCGGCATTCCGAGTCCACTCAGCGGCAGCCCGTTCCCGTCAGGCAATGAGCCGACAGCTATCGCCGTCGATCCTTCGTTTCCGTTCATGTACGTGACCAATTCGCTGGATGCATCGGTGACCGGCTACTCGATGAGCAACGGCGCGCTGACGAATATCGGCGACTACGCCACGGGGCTCGAGCCGGTGGCCATCGGCATCGACCCCTCGACCAACCATTTTCTTTACAGCGTCAATTTTCTCGGCGGCGACGTCAGCAGTTGGCAATTGAGCCAGACCGGCGGCACGCTTATCAATTCGCAGTACTCGCCCTATAACTCCAATGCTTTGCCCACCGCCGTGGCGGCGATTCCCCATAACGGCACCGGCGCCGGCGTCAGCGGGCCGGGCGTAACCCAGTAAGGCGAGTCAGTCATCAAGTTCGGAGCTTCGATTTTCGGAGCTTCGATTCGGAGTCTTGGTTCGGAGTTTTGAAAGGGCACGACTTTAGTCGTGCCGCAAGCACCACAGAAAAGAGAGCGGGCTTTAGCCCCTGAGGCGTGCTTTTTCAAACCGGCCCACTACTCCATAGCAACAGCCCGCAGCCGGCTTTTACAATGGCTGCAGGTCAACTTAAACGAGTTTTCCTGGGGCTTGAGTCCGCCGGCCCGCGACGAAGGAAGCGCATGAAGTTGAGCAAAACCAGCCGGCTCGCTCTGGTCTCCAGGCTTATTCCGGTCCCCCAGCTTGTTCTGGTCTCCAGGCTTTTTCTGGTCTCATTCACTGGCCTTGCCGCGGCCGCCCTGCTGACGGGCTGCCAGTTGGTCACCGTGGACTACGTCTATGTGGCGTCCTCGTCCGGCTCCAGCGCGGGCAGCGCGGGACAGATCCAAACTTACGCGGTTGACTCCGAGTCCGGCGCGCTGCGCTCCGCGGGCACACCGACGGTCCCATCCGGCGGAACCGACCCGGTGGCCATGGCCGTCACTGCCAATTACTACCATCTCTACGTCGCCAACCAGGGCAACAGCTCCGTGGTGCACTTCTCCATCTCCGACGTCGGCGTGCTTACCCAGAAGGACTCGATCACCACCGCCCAGCCGCCAGTGTACCTGGCCGTGAACCAGGCCAATACCTATCTGTATGTCATCTCCGGAACCACCTCGGCGACCCTCACCGAATACGCCCTCAACACCGACGGCGTCATCGGCAGCGCCGTGGCGCAGGAGACCCTGACGCTTCCCAGCCCGTATTCGACCGACACCATGGTTCCCACCGGTGTGGCCACCCTGCCCACTTCCTCTTCATCGCTCACCGTAACTGCCGACGCGGTCTACGTGACCGCCTACGATCAATCCGCATACAATCCCGGCGGAATCACCACCAGCACCGCCAATCCGGGCTGGGTGTTCGGTTTTGCGGTGGACTCGAGCGGCGCGCTGACGCCCACTACAGACAGCCCCTACCAGGCGGGCGTAAAGCCAACCGCGATCATCGCCGAACCCGCCAGCCGCTTCATTTATGTCACCGACTTCGCCTCCAACGAGCTGATCGGTTACACCATCGAGAACGACGACGTGCTCAGCTTTATGGTTGACGGTCCGTTCAAAACCGGCAACGAGCCGGAGTCGATCGTCGTCGATCCGCGCGGCAGTTACATCTACCTGGTGAACCAGTTGGACAATACCGTCTCCGGCTACACCATCAACCTGCCCACGGGAAGCCCCTCGGCGCTGGTCAGCAGCAACAGCAGCCTCTACGCCACCGATACAGAACCGGTTTCCCTGACCCTTGAGCCGGCGCTGGGCCGATTCGTTTACACCGCCAACCACCTGGGCAATTCGATCTCCGGTTTCCGGCTGAATCCCAACACCGGCGCAATGACGGCAACCGTATCCGGGCCTTATCCGACCGGCGCCGATCCGACCGCGATCGTATCCGTGCCGCACGGCAACCATTCCACCGAGTCGATCACCCCTTAAGGCGGTTCCACAGTAGCCGTACCCAAAGCCCCGTGCCCCATGTATGACAGCTCGCACCTCTTGAATGGCAGCGGCTTTGAAAGGGCACGGCCTTACAGGCTGCGGAAAAACTCCTCGCCAGCAAAGTTTTGTAACAGGGCACGACTTCAGTCGTGCCGCAAATGCAACAAAATAAACGAAGGCTTTGGCCCTGCGGGCCGGCTATCTTCAAACTGACCCGCTACCGAAAGCCGACCCGAGTCGCAAATCAAGCGTCGAAGCCAACATTGGCAAAATCCTCGTCGCCGGCGTGCCGTTGTAAGGCGGCTTCGAGCCATCCCCTATATCTTTGGACAAGCGGCTTAGTGCCTTCGGCAAGACTGTATGGACCGGAAGTCTTGATCTTTTTAACAAACTCCCAGTCCTCCACATCATTGGAGGTGACAGGGGCGTCGATTCTACATTGGATATATGCCTCGACGGGTTCAGCCCCGCAAAGGTACTCAGCAGCTAGCTTCGCAGTGGTCCTGGCCTCTATCTCAATCGGGAAATCCCACCAATTCTTAAATTCGTAAGTGAGCTCCATGAGGAGTTGGTTCTTAGCCCACAGTGGTTTCTGTTGGACATATTGCAGAAAGTGTTGCAACTCATGTGCGAACGCGAGCGTGAGACCGATTTCTGTCTCACAGGTGGAACCGTGGAGATAAATTACGCTGTGGGGCAAACGTTTTCGCCGACCCGCGGATCAAACGGGGCGATAAGGCTTCGCGTGTAATCTGGCCAGAGAAGCAATCCACACATCTTGGTCGGGACACAGACCCCTCGATTGGCCTCACCACCTAATTCCTGCTTCAGGCGCTCGTGATCCTGACCGTCGAAGATACAAACAACTCTGGGCTGCGCAGCGATTTGAAAATGCTGTTCAAAATAATCTCGAACACGTCCACAAATCTTCTCCCTGTGCGCTTTGACTTCACGGCATTTTGATATGACGTGCAGCCTAGCCCACGATTCCCCGGTATTCTGAGATTCCGCTGTCATTAGCTCACTCTCCCCATGTGGTCTGTCTTGCCAAAGCCCGCGTTGCTACGGTCGTGCCGGGTGTTCCGCAAACCATTTGCTCGCGCGCGCCTGCGCTTGCGATAGCTCTTCTGGCGTCAGGTGGGAAGCTGATGTGTCTGGATACTTTTTCACATCTACCGTAAAGCTGGTCGTTCCAGCCTCGGCAGCAAGGCTGAACCAGTGGTATGCGTTTGAGTAGCTTTGCGGCACACCGGCGCCGTCGCGGTATAGCAAGCCGAGGTTGAATTGCGCCTGCGGGCCGCCCTGTACTGCCGCCTTGCGAAACCAGACGGCGGCCTGCCCAAAGTCCTGCGGCACACCCTGGCCGTTGTAGTACAGGACACCTAGGTTGCATTGAGCGTCCGCATTCCCTTGCTCGGCCGCTTTGAGAAACCAGACGGCCGCCTGGGCGCAGTCCTGCGGGACGCCTTCGCCGTCGCGGTAGAGAGTGCCGAGGCGGTTTTGAGCTGCGGCGAAGCCCTGCTCGGCGGCTTTGCGATACCAGACGGCCGCCTGTTCACGGTCCTGCGGGATACCTGCGCCGTAGTAGTAGAGATTCCCAAGGTCGAGCTGCGGCGGCGCGTCCCCTTGCTCGGCCGCCTTGCGAGACCAGACGGCCGCCTGGGCGTAGTCTTCTGGAACACCCCGGCCGGTGGCATAAAAGTGCCCGAGAAACCCCTGCGCGTGAGCGTGCCCCTGCTCGGCTGCCTTGCGATACCAAAAAGCAGCCTCAGCGTAGTCCTGGCGCACACCGTCGCGCTCGTACATAATGCCGAGCACGACCTGTATCTCCGGATGATTTGGGTTCAGCTCAATCCCGTGCTCGAGACACGCAAAGGCCGCCTCGAAGTTCCTCTGTTTGTTGAGATCCTGCCCTCGTTTGAGCCACTCTTCCGCCTCTTCCTTGATTCGCAGATCGGCGCGGCCCCGTGCGACGAGGGACTTCGCTCCGGATTTGGAAAGCGCTGCGGGCTGCGCCGGGACCAAAGCGCGTTCAACGTCCTCAGTGCTCATTGCGGCCCAACCTCGGCGCAATGGGAATCGAATTCGCGGCGTGCGAGATCGATCTTATTCTGAATGTCCCTTCTCATTCCGGCTAGGAGGTCACGGCCCTTGCTCTCTGCGGTTTGTACCTTCGCCATCAACAGGGCAATCTCCGAGGACTTGAGCGCTGCCATCTCCGCCTCAATTTCGGTGAGCCGTCTCGTTATTCGCTCGATTTGGCGGAGGACGCGCTGCAAATCTGCCGCCGTGCCGTCGCCCTTCACCGATTCCGGGCTGCTCTTGTACTCCTCCAGGATTCTGCTGAGCGCGTTTACGTCTTGCCGTTTATAGGCGGCATTAGCTTCCGCCATGAGCCGGTTTCGAAGCGCGCGGTCAGCGTCGTCTGCTGCACGATCTGGATGTATTTGGTTCACTACATCCTTGAAGAGATTCTTCAGCTCCGGCGACGGCGAGAAATCCTCCGCTTTGGCCGCATCGCCATGCGCCGCGGCGTAGGACTCTTCCGCCTGTGTGCGGGCCTCCGATGCAGCCGCACGAGCTTCCTCGGTGCCCTCAGCTTTCGCGGCAAACTCGGCAATCTTGGCATTCCAGTCGTCGAGCTCGGCGTAGAGCACGCCGACCTCCCGCAGGTAGCGCCCCTCGAAGGCGGCTAACTCCGCACGCAAATTGGCCAGGAGCACTTCGCGGTCGGTGAGTTCGGCTTGCAGAACGGCGAGCTCCTGCCGTTTCTCGGCAAGCTCTTGCTCTTCCGGCGATAGGTGGAGTGCAATTTCGGACTTCACTGGACCTCTTCCTTGGCTTGCAGCCATGCTACCGCGCCCGGCAGCGAAGAACAACCGAACCTCTTCAACGTGCCGGGTGCCGGGTGCCCCAGGTCCCCGCTTTTGGGACCTGGGATCGCGACAATCTCACGCGGTCGCGGCATTAGTTGGCTACTGTCTCTTCCTCAACAAAAAACCTGCGCCCGTGGTGAGTAGGCCCAGGGAATTTCGCCCCGAGCCTCTCGCAGGTAGGGTCGAGAGCAGGCGCGCGCACGTTAGGCTCCGGTGGTGTCTCCATAGCTTTCGCTGTGGACCGCAGTCCGGTCACCATAGTCACGTTTCCAGCTCCCGCCACGTCAAAC
>JBOGLX010000097.1:0-36614 GCA_050745765.1 Occallatibacter sp.
CGTATTTCGCAAGCGACTCATTGCATGCGGCTTACAACACAACATGCACTGAAAAATGGGGCGATTTGCGCCAACCCCACCCCCCCACCGTCAGAAAGGGTGCTTAAGCAGAGATTTTTCGAGATCGTGGCGCGTTCTCCGCCTGCTGTCAGACCTCGACGGGCTGTGCTATGCCCGCAACCCTCTACCTAAGAATTGTGCGCCAAAGGGGCATAATTATATGCAAAACGGGCGGGAAGATTTTGCCGGCATACACCTACTATGGAATTGCTCCAGGCGCCGCTCCTTGCGCTGGGGACGGGCGTACTGGACGCATTCACCATCGGCGCGGAGTCGCAGCAGGAGCAGGACAATCTGGTCAGCTACATTGCGGCGGCGCAGCCAGTCCGCGCCTCTTCGCGCCAGCGGGCTGGAGTCACGGTTCGGGTTCCGGCTTGGCCGCGGATTTCGGCTTAGCTTTCTTCGCGGGGCTCGAAACGCCAAAGCTCATCAGGAAATATCCGAAACCCTTGCGCAGCATCTCCAGGAACTTCATCGCCGGTTCTCCCCTCCCACGTCGGTCTTAAACCGATCGCGCAATGCGCGTCGCGATTACTTCTTTTTTACGGCTGGCGCCGCGGCTTCCGGCTGCTCGCCATTCACGATGCTCAGCACTTCAGGCGGCAGCGGTTTGTCGGCGTTGGCCAGCAGCACGCTTACCTGCCACATCTGGGTGTCGGTGAGGGTGTGGTCGAAGGCCGGCATGCCGGTGAGCCGGATGCCGTTGGCCACCTTCCAATAGGTCTCGCCCGGAGGGTCGTCGCTTACGCCGACAACGTCATCATTTTTGTGCTTCTCCCAAAGCATCGGTGCACGAGGATACATATGCGGGCCAATCGTCGAGGGTTTGCCGTGAAAACCGTGACAAACCGCGCATTTGTCGCTATAAATCTGCGCGCCAGCGGTCAGGTTATCCTCATTCACCGCGATGGGCGAAGTCTTCATTTCGCGGTCAATGCGGGCGTGGAGGGGAACACTGACGATCTGTTTCTCAAAGGGCAGAGGCGGATCGGACACGGCCACGGGAGGCTTTCCAAAACGAAACCAGCCCAGCACTGCTAGCGGAACCAGCACCGCTCCCAATATCGCGCCCAGAATGAATCGGCCCATCTCCTCTGCACTCTCCCTTGCCCTTCATGCTAAGGCATCGGGGAGCCTTTTAGCCCGGTGCGCGTCCAACTATTGCCGGTTCACCCGCAAACGCCTCCCCTGTGTGTTTGAATACCTAGTGGGGGCAGCGCGCTTCAATTCGCGCTTTAGGCGGTGGCGTGCTTCCGCAATCCCGTGGAGGAATCCCGATCACGATGCGTTCTTTTCGCCGTTATGCCTTTTTGCTGGCGCTCGTATTCGCCGGCTCGCAAGTTGTTTTGGCCCAGAGCACGAGCAGCAGTTCTCAGACGCAGACGCAAACACAGCCTCAAACCGGGCAGACGCCCACGCTCAACCAGCAGGAGATGACGGTTCAGGAACGCATCCGGATGCGGCGCCAGCAGCGCCGCGAGCAGGCCATCCACGACACCTACGGGCATCTTTACGAGGCATACGTCGGTATGGGTTACCTGCGCTTCGTTCCCGGCCCCAACCGGCAGCGCACCACGCTCTATGGGTGGGATACGGAGTTCACGCGCTATTACAATGTCCGCCTGGGCGTAACGGCCGACGTGCGCGGCTACGATGGCATAGCCTATGTGGGGCTGACCTGCAACTGTGGGGTCACGCGCCCGAAGATCAGTCAATACGATTTTATGATCGGCCCCGCCTACCGCCTGATGCTGCGCCCCAAGTATTCGCTTGCGGCGCGAGTGATGGGCGGGTACGCGCTGGGCAACTTCACCGGCGACACCAACGGGGAGGGCAGCATCTGCGGCACCACGGGTACGAGTGGCTGTCTTCTCTATCCCGACGGCGGGACCTACGCCATCAGCGCGGACATCCTCGGCGAGTACAACGTTTCGCCAACTTTGGCCCTTCGGCTGAGCGGCACAGATCACACCACCGGCTTCGGCTCGACCATGCAGAACAGCCGGGGATTCACCGGCGGCTTAGTCTACCGCTTCGGCAAGCAGTGAAAAGATAGGGAGCAGGGAGCAGGGAGTAGGGAGCAGGGAGTAGGCAGTAGGGAATAGAAAGCCCGAACGGCGCCGAGGATGGTGAAGGCGCCGATTCCTCGCGTCCCAACCCTTGCGGAATAGTCCGCACGAATGGGCACGGTCTGCCATTCCCTATTCCCTATTCCCTACTCCCTATTCCCTGTCTTATTGCAAGATCGGCACTCCGGCGATGCGCTGTTGCCATTCGGCCGGGCCGGTCTGGTGGACGCTCGTGCCCTTGGAATCGACAGCCACCGTCACAGGCATGTCTTTGACGTCGAACTCGTAAATTGCTTCCATGCCCAGATCGCCGAAGGCCACCAGACGCGAGCCGCGAATGGCCTTGGACACCAGGTAGGCCGCGCCGCCGACCGCCATCAGATAGACAGCGCCGAACTCGCGGATGGCGTCAATGGCCTCCGGGCCGCGCTCGGCCTTGCCGATCATGCCCAGCAGGCCGGTCTCGGCAAGCATCTGGCGCGTGAATTTATCCATGCGCGTAGCGGTGGTCGGACCGGCAGGGCCGACGACTTCCTCGCCTACCGGATCGACTGGACCCACGTAATAGATGAAGCGGTCATGAAAATCCACGGGAAGCTTTTCGCCGCGGTTGAGCATGTCGGTCATGCGTTTGTGCGCGGCGTCGCGGCCGGTGAGCAGCTTACCCGTCAAAAGCAGCACTTCGCCCGGCTTCCAGGAATCGGCTTCCGCTCGGGTCACGGTGTCCAGGTTTACGCGGCGCGCACCCGACACGTCGTAAGTCAGCTTCGGCCAGTCGTCCAGGCTGGGCGGATCGAGATAGACCGGGCCTGAGCCGTCGAGCACCAAGTGCGCGTGGCGCGTGGCCGCGCAGTTGGGGATCATGGCCACGGGCAGGTTCGCCGCATGCGTCGGATAGTCGAGGACCTTCACGTCGAGCACAGTAGTCAGCCCGCCAAGCCCCTGCGCGCCGATGCCCAGCCGGTTGACCTTTTCGTAAATCTCGATGCGCAGCTCTTCGGCGCGGGTTTTGGGGCCGCGCGCCTTGAGTTCCGTCATGTCGATGGGGTCCATGAGCGAGGCTTTGGCCAGCAGCATGGCCTTCTCCGCGGCGCCGCCGATGCCGATGCCCAGCATGCCCGGCGGGCACCATCCGGCGCCCATGGTTGGAACAGTCTTAAGCACCCACTCGACCACTGAATCGGACGGGTTGAGCATCACGAACTTCGACTTTGCCTCCGACCCTCCCCCCTTGGCCGCGACCGTAACATCCACTCCGCCGCCCTTGACCAGTTCCACGCTGACGCAGGCCGGAGTGTTGTCCCGCGTGTTCTTGCGCGCGCCCGCGGGGTCGGCCAGGATGGAGGCGCGGAGCTTGTTGTCGGGGTCGAGGTAGGCGCGGCGCACGCCCTCGTCGACCATCTGCTGCAAGTCTTTGCGCTCCTCGCCTGGCCCCGGCTCAAAGCGGGCGTCCATGCCAACTTTGACAAATGCGGTCACGATGCCCGTGTCCTGGCAGATGGGCCGGTGGCCCTCGGCGCACATGCGGCTGTTGATGAGGATCTGCGCCATGGCGTCGCGCGCAGCCGGCGATTGCTCCATCTCGTAAGCTTTGGCGAGGCTCGTAATGTAGTCGACCGGATGGTAGTAGCTGATGTATTGCAACGCGCCGGCAACGCTCGAGATGAAATCTTCCTGGCGGATCACGGTCATGTGACGGCTCCCTGGTTAACTCTCTAGGGTAAAGGATTTGGGCGCGGAGCGCATAGGCAGAAGCACCGCTAGGGATAAGATAAGGTTGTAGCGTTTTTTTGTCGCGGATTATCCAGGGCAGGAGGGAGACAGATGAACTGGGCCATCCAGGACGTTGCACTGCCGGCGCGGCTGCGGCCTCCTACGCCCATGTCGGACGATGAACTGATCGCCTTTTCCCAGGCAAACAAGCCGTGCCGGGTCGAGCGGCTGGCTTCAGGAGAGATTTTAGTGATGACTCCAAGCGGCTTTGAGAACAATCGCCGCGAAGCCTACGTTGTGCACGAGCTGTTTGCCTGGGCAGAGGCGGACGGGCGCGGCGTGGCTTTCAGCTCAAACGCCGGCTTCAACCTGCCGGATGGGTCCACGCTCAGTCCCGATGCGGGCTGGGTGGAACGCAGCCGCATTGAGTCGCTCAGCGAAGATGAGCGCGAGCGCTTTCTGCCTTTTGCACCGGATTTCGTCGTCGAGATTCTTTCGCCCTCCGACTCGCTGGCCGATCTGGACGCGAAGATGGAACAGTGGGTCGACAACGGCGCGCGGTTAGGCTGGCGCATCGACCCCTACCGCGGTACGGTGGCGATTTTTGCGCCGGGAAGCGTTCCGAGAGTGCTCGATCAACCAGAATCCGTGGATGGATCGGGCCCAGTGCAAGGATTCCAACTGCAGATGGCGCCCATTTGGGGCGGCAAGTAGTTTGCTCAACGTCTTCGCCGATAACCTGGTTCCTTTGACCGCAATTATCGGCTTCTCCGGCACGCATGTGAGCCTCTTGAGTTTGACGCGTGAAGGCGCTGCGGCAATTCATCCGTGCAACGAAAGAAAAATTCCCGCGATAGTAGCGCTCATCAGGTTCGATAGCGTTCCGGCGATGACCACGCGGATGCCGTAACGCGAAACCTCGGACCGCCGCCCCTCGTCTACGGCGGAAAAACCGCCGATCAGAATTGCAATGGATGAGAAGTTGGCGAATCCGCACAGTGCAAAAGACAGGATGGCGAGTGTTCTGGGATCGAGCACCTGCAAGCCCGCGGCGGTGGCCGACGCGGCGCCCTTGAGGTACGGCGACAGGTTGGCGTAGGCGACGAATTCGTTGAGGATCATTTTCTGGCCAAGAAAGTTGCCCGCGATCTGCGCATGATTCCAGGGAACGCCAATGAGCCAGGCCAGCGGCGAGAATAAAACGCCAAGCAGGTATTCGAGGGTCCATTGCGGATGGCCGAACCACCCGAAGATGCCTCCCACAATGCCGTCGGCGAGGGCGATGAGGCCGATGAATGCGACCAGCATGGCGCCCACATTGATGGCGATCTGCAAGCCGACCGTGACGCCGGACGCGGCGGCGTCGATAATGTTGGCTGGCCGCCGCTCATCGAAATCGACGTGCTTGAGCTCGGCTGCGCTTTCGCCCGTGCTGGGACAGATGATCTTGGCAAAGAGCAGGCCGCCGGGAATGGCCATGAACGATGCGGCCAGCAGGTACTCCATCTTGACGCCAAGCCCGGCGTAACCGGCAAGCACCGATCCCGCCACGGAAGCCATTCCGGAGGACATGACCGCGAATAACTCAGGCCCACTCATCTTCCTGATAAAGGGCTTGACCATGGCCGGCATTTCGCTCTGGCCGACAAAGATGGTTGAGGCCGCGGAGAAAGACTCAATCCTGGTGACGCCGACGATTTTCTGGAAGACTGTCCCGAGGATGACCACTACCCACTTCATCAGCCCGATGTAATAGAGAACGGAAACCAGTGCGGTAACGAAGACGATGGCCGGCAACACGCGAAAGGCGAAGACGAAGCCGGTATTGCCGAAGAGCTGAAGCATTTTGGCGGAGACCAGTCCGCCGAACATGAACGCGATGCCGCTGTCGCCGTAATTGAGCACCTGGTTGACGGCGTTGGCGGCGCCTCCGAGGATGTCTTTACCAAGCGGCACAAAGAGAACGAAAGCGCCTATGGCGACCTGCGAGAGCAGCGCGGCAATGACCGTGCGCGGTCGGATGAGCCGGCGATTGGTGGAAACCGCGAAGGCGATCAGAAGCAAAACCAACATGCCGAGCAGGCTGCGCGCAACGATCATCAGGTTCTCCTCTCGATGGAACCTTAAGGCAGTTCCACAGTTCCTGTACCCAAAGCCCCGTGGTCCATCCATGCGACTTTTTTCTGTCGGATGAGCGGGAGGCCACGACAGGTGGGTACAGCTTCTCTGAAACCGCCATAAGAACCGGTTCCTCATTCTTACATGGGCGCGCAGAGCCTCGGAGCTTGTCTCCGCGTAGCCCATCGTTCCGCTTGACCGCGCCGCGCCGAAAGAGTATCAAGGCATAGTGATGAATAAACCCGTTGTTGGTGCTCTCTGCGCATTGGCCGCGGCCCTTTCCTCTTCGATCCTTATCGCTTCGTTGTATGCGGCGCCTTCGGGGCGGCAATCATCGCCGGCGGCAGGCGCGCCCTCGGCAGCCGAGGCCGCGAGCCCCGATCAAGACGGCCGCGCAGCCCTCAATAGCTACCTGGACGGCATTGCGGCCGGTTACATCGCAAAGCGCGACGCCGCGGTGGCCAAGATCCACACACGTGCCGCCGCAGAAGCGCGCCAGGCCGCGGTGCGCAGAAAGCTGCTGCCGCTGATCGGGGCGCTGCCCGCGCCAACCCCGCTGGACGCACGGGTTCTTGGCGAAACCCAGGCTGATGGATTCCGTATCCGCAAGGTGCTCTTCTACAGCCAGCCCAACTTCCCCGTCACGGCACTTTTGTATCTTCCCGATGGTCAGACCGCGCAAAAACGCCCCGCCATTCTCATCTCGCCCGGTCATGTGCCTTCGGGCAAAGCCAGCGACGCCGCTTCGGCTGCTCTGTTCGCGCTCAACGGCTTCGTCGTTCTGTCGTATGACAACATCGGCCAGGGCGAACGGCTCCAGTATCCCGACCCGGCCAGGCCCGGTGTTTCGCTGGCCACGCGGCCCACGGGCGAGCACGCCGAGGCCAGCCTGCAGCCAATGCTGATCGGCGACACGTTTGCGCGCTACGAACTGTGGGACGCCATGCGCGGCATCGACTACCTGGCGCAGCTTCCCGAGGTCGATGCGCATCGCATCGGCGCCTTCGGCTGTTCGGGCGGGGGCACCATCACCGCGCTCGTTGGCGCCATAGATGCCAAAGTGGCTGCGGTGGGCGTGGCTTGCTACACCACCTCGTTCGACACGCTGCTGCCCACGCTCGGGCCGCAGGACGCCGAGCAGTCTACGCCGCGCTTCATTTCTTCGGGCCTCGACTTTCCGGACTGGATCGAAGCGCAGGCGCCGCGCCCCTACGCAGTGATCGCGACTTATTCCGATATGTTTCCGTTTGCCGGCGCACGCGCGACGGTAATCGAGGCGCGGCGATTTTATTCGCTCTTCGATCCGGCCGCCGCTGGAACTCCAGCAGGAAACGGTTCGCCTTCGGTTCCGCCAACGCCGAGCGGACCCGCGCTGAACGCGGATACGACGAATCGAGTTTCACTGAATGCGCCGCTGCAGTTCATTACCGGTCCCGGCCACCACGGCGCGCTGCGGCCCATCATGGGCAACATCGTCGGCTTTTTCATGCGCAGGCTCGAGCCAGGATCGGACGCGGATCACCCCGGCATCCCCCCGGCCTACTTGCAATACGGTCCGCAAAACCCGATAGCGAAACTGCCGAAGAGTGCGTTTCAGGTGTCGCCGACAGGGCAAGTCGCAACCAGTTACCCCGGCTGCGCCACCGTTCACTCGCTTAATCTTGAGCGGGCGCAGCGCATTCTTCCGGCGCACAGGCCGTTCCTGAGTGCAACTGCTCTCGCCCACGCAATCCGCATGGAGACAGGCGCGGATGCGCAACCAGGCGCGTCGAAGTATACCGCGGCCGCGCTGGCGGCAAAGTCCGGGCCGTTCGTCCTGTCCGCGAATGGATTCAATTTACAGGGTGAACTCTCCGTGCCCGGCACGCCGGGGCGGCATCCCGCGGTCCTGTTTCTGGTTCCTTACTCGATCGACGCCAGCAATCCGATTGCGCGCGCCAACAAAGCCCGCTTCGACGCGCTCGCCGCGGCCGGCGACGTCGTGCTGGCGCTTACGCCGCGGCCCTCCCCGCCCGGCAAAGCAAACGACATGAAGACGCCGCTGGTGGGGCCGTTCTACCTGGAAAGTCTGCGCGCGGATCTGGTGGGACGCACGCTGGTGGGCCTGCGCGTGGACGACGCCATCCGTGCGACGGACTATCTTGCCAGCCGCGCCGACGTCGATCCACGGCGGATTTCAGCGGTGGCGAGTGGACACATGGGCCTGGTGCTGCTCCACGCCGCGGTGCTCGATGCGCGGCTCAGGCACGTTACAGTCGATCATGTGCTCGAGAGCTATCGCAGCCTGATTGAAGCGCCCATCCCTACCGGAGCACCGGAAGATGTGATCCCCGGCGTGCTGCGCTACTACGACATCCCCGATCTGACGCACGTGCTCAGCAGCCGTCTGACCGAAACCGATCCCTTGCCGGGAACTGCCGACTTGAGCCAGACTTCGACGCCGATCGCTACGCTTGAGAAGCCGGCGCGGTGAGGCGCCGCGTCTATCGGCCCGCTGGATCGGCGGGTTTTTGGCGCTTAACCAAAGTCCCGTTCAGGCCGTTGTTTCTGCCGTTGTTCTTCGGCAGCGGCTTGGCGCTGCTCTCGATCTCGGTGCTGGCCAGAAGAAACGCCCCGATTCCTTTGGGATCGTTGGTCACAGTCTTCTCGCCGATGTAATAGGCGTAGCTTCCGTCGCGATACGGCTTGCCGCCGAGCCCCGCGCTTTTGACGGTTCCGGTGAGCGAGACTTCGCCTTCGGCCGAAACCGTGACAAAGTGCCTGAGTATGCCCGCGTACCCGCGCCTGGCATTGCCGAGATAGCTTTGCGGAAGATAGCCGAGGCGCACGGCGCGGACAAACGAGTAGACGAACATGCAGGACGCCGAGGCCTCGAGATAGTTTCCTTTATCGCCCGGCTTGTCGAGGACTTCGTACCAGAGGCCGGTCTTCGGGTCCTGGTAGCGCGCCACGGCCGCGGCCAACTTTACAAGCTGCGCCTTTAGCGACTCGCGCGCAGGGTCTTCTGCGGGAAATTCCGGCAGCGTGTCGACAAGGGCCATCATGTACCAGCCCACGCCCCTGGCCCAGAACTGAGAGGAGTCGCCGGTTTTGGGGTTGGCCCAGCGTTCCTTCTTCGATTCGTCCCAACCGTGATAGAGCAGGCCGGTGCGCGGATCGCGCACGTGCTTGTAGATGAGGTCGAATTGAAGAGCGATGTCTTTGAAGGCGGCGGGACGATGGAACGCCGAGGCGTACCCGGCGTAGAACGGCTCGGCCATGTAAATGCCGTCGAGCCACATCTGGTTCGGGTAGCGCTGCTTGTGCCAGAAGCCGCCGCCGGGCGTGCGCGGCTGCTGCTGCAGCTGGTTGAAGAGGAACGTCGCGGCCTTGGCGTAGCGGGGATCGCGCGTGATGCGGTAAAGGAGCAGCAACTGGCGGCCGAGGAGGATGTTGTCGAGCTGATGCTCGGCGGGAACGTAAGTCGAGATGGTTCCGTCGGCGTTCACAAACTGATCGACGGAGCTACGGATGTAGTTGAGGTAGCGAGGATTCCTGGTCTGGGTCCAGACGGCGTCCATGCCTTCGAGCAGCGTGCCCAGCTCGTAGTTCCACTGCCACTTGGCGCTTGCAGGAACGAAGCGGCCGTCCGGCCAGCGCTCGATGGCGGAGTTGGCCATGCGCTGGGACCAAGGCAGCGGTTTGGTCTGGACTCGATTTGACTGGGCTTGAAGAGACACTGAGGTTGAAACTGCGGCGAGGGCGAAAATGCCTGCGAGGAATCGCCGAATCTTCATTCGTGGCTCCGAAAGATATTCTGGCGCAACTCGTCGAAGCCGGCCGAGGCTGCACTGCGCGAGGCGCTGAAACCACTGTATCCGCTTAAGCGCCGCGGGACAACCAGCCAACCGACTCGCTCACCAGCCAATTAAGGACGGTCCGTCTACGGTTCGCCTTCCGTGACTGCTAGAGCGATTCCGGAGAAGCTGTACCCACCTGTCGTGGCATCCCACCCATGCGACAGAAAAGAGTCGCATGGATGGGGCGCAGGGCTTTGGGTACAGCAACTGTGAAACCTACTTAATTGCATTATGCGCCGAGGGCGGGAAATTATATGCAAAACGGTCGCAACTTTTTTTGGCCGGCGCAAGGAGACAGCGCCACAAAAGGAAAGGCGCCGTCGGCAAGTGCCGGCGGCGCCTTTCGATGAGCAGGGTTGAAAAACTAAAAGCTGATGCGCACCGCCGCCTGAACGTCGCGCGGGTAGTTGGCTATCTTGGAGACCGTGGCAAAGCTGCCGGTACTGTCAGAAGTGCTGGAAACCGACAGACTGCCCGGCCCCGCGTACACTACGTGATTGGTCACGTTGGTCATATCGAGCTCAAATTGCATCGTCCACTCGTGGTAGATGGGGAAGCTGCGTTTGAGAGCCGCGTCAACGTCGTAATAGGGCTGGGTAAAGAGGCCCTTGATGGGGTCAGTACGGGCCGCCGTTCCGGGAACATAGTCTTCAGGGCCATTGCAGACGTAATAGGCCTGCCCCGTAGACGTGTGGTAGGCTCCTGCTGATGCAGGCTTCGTGGAGCATGTACCGCCGTTAATTACCGTAAATGCGGCCGGGTTGACGTAGTCTACTTTGCCGATATAGTTGGCGTTGTTCGGATCCCAACTTACCGCCTGGCCACCTGCAGTTTTGCCCCATTTGTACTGGCGTCCAGTCTGTCCGGCGACGACACTGGGCATGCAGGTTCCCAGAATGCCGGAGCCTGCGCAACCGCTGCCCGTAATCAGCATGGGAAGACCGGAGTGATCGGTACCGATGCCGGAAAGCAACCAACCGCTGGCAATGGAACGATACACAGGATTGTCGCCCCACATGTGACCGCGTCCGAGAGGCAACTGATAGACCGCGGTAACTACCAGGTTCTGCGGTTGATCCGCTGCCGACCGCGAGCGATCGAGGTGGTTATCGCCTGAAATGCGGAAGGTCCCAAGGTCGTCCATCGATTTCGACCAAGTGTAGTTAACCATGAAGTTGAGGCCATTCGTGGGCCGTTCCTTGACGCTAACTTCGAGGGCATTCCAATCCTCGTTGCCCACGAAGCTGGTCTGATCGCTCACAGACTTGTATTGCGGGAAAGCTGTGTAGTACTGCTCAACAGAGGCGCCGCTGTAGAAGTTGGCGGGATTGGTGTACGGATTTGGCGGAGTGAAACCAAATCCCTGCGCCAGCGCAAGATCGGTTGTGGTCGCCTTTTGATTGAGAATCGGATATACGCAACTGGCCCCGCTGCACGCCGCCGCCGTGGTCGCACCGGGGGTCGGGACAGCGTAACCGGCAAGCCCGATATCGGACTGAGGGAGTCCGTTGTTTCTTAAATAGTTGGCGCCTGAGACGCTGATGAAGTGACCTTCGCTGCCCACGTAGTCGACGGAGACGGACATGTTGTTAGTGAGCGCGCGCTGGAAGCCGAAGGTCCAGTTGATGTACTCAGGAGTGCGCGATCCCAGGTACGGGTCGAAGTACGCAGCGGTTATGGAGTTGGTATTCTTTTCCCCTGCCGTTTCAGAGGTGCCGTACTCGGCCAATGTGGCTCCAACGGGCATATTACCCGCCGCGACCTCCTGCGCGATCACGCCTGCAGGAGTGGTTGTCGATCCCGTCCAGCCGCACGGCGTAAAGCCGTCGGCTGCAACCGCTGTTCCGGCGGCGGCCACGGGGTTGACTCCGGTACTGGTGGCGCCGCCGGCGGCCGCGGAGCAGGCCGTGCCGTCCCAATAGAAGGAGGGAGCGTTGCTGAGGCCCCCAGGGGCCGATGCTGATGGAGTGAGCCCGTTCTGCGACATGATATGCTGGCTGGCGCTTTGGCCGGTCCAGTTCCCATGCGCAAAAGATACAGCGTAGCTCGCGTGAATAACGGTCTTCGGATCGAGGGCATAGGCTAGTCCAAGACGCGGCCCGACATTCCTATACCACATGTGAGAAGGTGACGCTTCGCCGCTATAGGCGCCATCTCCGTTTGTGCCGCCTGCAAGCGCAAGAGTGCCATAGTTCCCGGTATTGAAGTTGACCGTGTTCGGGCTCAACCACGACCACTGGTTATGCACCTCGTGAGCGGTGCCGAAGAGATCCCAGCGCACGCCGAGGTTAAGGGTCAGCTTGGATGTGACCTTGTAGGCATCCTCCACCCACAAGGAAGGGCTGGGCCAGCGCAAGCTCCATTCGGGGCTGAGGGAAATGCTGCTGCCCTCCACGGCGCCCAGCATATAGCTGGCAAAAGAATTGCCGGTGTCGGGAATTCCGGCACCGGTCCCCCCTGGGTACGCGGGGCCTGATTGGTAGCCTTGCGTTTGGTTGGCTTCGAATGTGTAGGTCAGCGGCGTGGAGCCGCCGGTATCCCATTCGGTGAACTGCACGTCAACATATTGCCCGCCGAAGGTTACGTTGTGCCTGCCGTGCTGCCACTCCATATTGTCCATTGCCACGTAGGTATTTTGCAGCTGCCCATGCCAGTTATAGCCGGCCTCGTTTTGGGGGGATGCGCCGCCGCCGCTGAAGTCGATGCCAGGGAAGCCAGCGGTAGGCTGCCCCGGAGGGGTGTTGAGCAAACCGGTCGATGCAGCGTCGTAGATGGATTTATCGTCCTGGTCGGAATCGATGCTCTGGTAGCGCCCAAAGGCAAGCGCGGCCTGATTCACCAGATGCGGGTTGATGGTCCAGGTATCCTTGAGCATATCGACGGTGGTCGTCGGCGCATAGAACTGCTTGTTGTTGAACGGCGGCGGAAGCGCATTGGATGCGCCCGAGGCAATGTCGTACCCCCCCCAGACCGACTGGCGCCCGAAGGCGACGATCAGGCTGACCTGGTTACTGGGGTTCATGTCGTAATCGAGGCGGCCGGTTTGGGACCAGTTAGATAACCCGCTTGGATAGCCGACGGTGATGTTGTTGGAATAACTGCTCTGATTGGCCGTCGCCGCATAGGGCACCATGAACTTGTTAATATAGGCCGAAGCTGCGGAAAAACGGCTGGCAGGAATCTGGTCGTTAGGAAAAATCGTGCGTTGGCATGCAGCGCCCTGACAATCGTATACGGTCTGTGACGCCGGATCGTATATGTCGTAGCAAGGATTGGTGGTCGAGCCTATGACGCATCCCGACTTGCCATAAGCCGTTGCGTATCCGCTAAAGTCGGCGTATCCCTGCGCCGATCCAGACGAGGAATAACCCAACTCGGCAAGCGTGGGAATACTCTGAGCATGGGGACTGGGTCCGGCCGCGTCGCGATATTCATCGTAATTGTAGAACAGGAAGAGCTTGTTCTTGACGATCGGACCGCCGATGTCGATCCCATTCTCATTCATATGCTCGGCGGGCTTGACGCCGCCCAGCGCACACCAACTGTTGGATGCGGACAATTTGGCGCTGCTGCAGGACCCGCCTGGGGGTATCGGCGCGCCCGTTGCGGTTGGAATCTTGGCGTTACCTTGCCAGGCATCGAGCGCTGTGTTGCGGAAGTACTCGTAGACAGTGCCGTGATACTGGTTTGTGCCGGACTTGACGGAGTAGTTCTGCACGCCTTGACCGGCATACTGGGCAGAGTAGCCCGCGCTTTCGATCTGGAACTGGTCGACCGCATCGACGCTTATCGACGTCCAGGTATAGCGCGGATCGCCGACGCCGTCTCCCTCGGGCAGATCGACGCCGTCGATGTAGACTTCAGAGGTGCCGCCGGAGGGGCTGCCGCCGTTGACGGCGCCTGAGGCGTCAGTGGGGTTGCCGCTGGACGAGGCCTCGAGCGTATTCTGCACGCCCGGCATCAGGTAGGAGAAGTCGGTCGCGCGCCGCTGATCGGGCTGCCCGCTGGCCCCCATCAGAAGCGGAAGATTGCTGTACATTTTGTTGTCCATCACGCCGCCGACCTGCGCGTCGGCCATATCCAGGACCGGCGGAGCGGCGCTCACGGTAACCGTTTCCTCGGCGGCGCCAAGAGAAAGCTTGACGTTGACGGTGACCGTTTGGATGGCGTTGACGGCGACGTGCTCCTGCAGGTAGCTCTTAAAGCCTTTGGCGGAGACGGTGACGGTGTATTCCCCAGGCGGCAGCGGCGAGATGTTGTAGTCGCCGGCGCCGGTGGTGGTGCTCACGGTCTTGACGGTCGTGGCCACATTGGTTACAGTAACCGTCGCATTGGGAACGATGGCGCCGGATGGATCGGTTACGGTGCCGGAGATGGCGCCGGTTCCGGTCAACTGCGCATTTGCGGCTAAGGGAGCGATGAAGGCGATGGCGAGCAGCGCCAGCCATTTCCACGCCAGGGGTGCGCGCTGCGCCCCCCACGAAGCCGATTGTCTCAAGGCAGTTTGCTTCATTGTTGCCTCCATAAAATTATTTGTTTGCCTCGGCATATGGCCCCACTCGCCGCACGCATCTTGCAATCTCGAATGGTGGTCTGACCACATTTGAAGAAGCTTGAATAGTCTCGTACAACGGCCAAACTGTTGTCAACATGTAAATCTTTCATTTGAGGGGTAAATCTTTCATTCAGGCGTGTCCGGATCCGTATCCATGCAGAAAAGCCGCGTAAAATGAAAAGGATACGCGAATTCCCTCTCTGGTACTTTTTGCATGGCTCGCGGCCCCGGAAAATCACTTTGCCGGGTGAGAAAAACGGAAAATTCAAGCAAAGCCAGTGGATGAAAAAGGCCGGTCTATCCCGGCGCGGCAGCGGGCACAGGCGCAGTGCGTGGTCGGGCCGGGGGACGATCCAAGACGAAAAGAGAGGCGTCTGGTGGAGCAGGCGCCGAACGTTCAGCCCGCCCGTGACGCGGAGGCGCGTTGCCGGCTCAGAAGGCCGCGGGCCTGGGACGGGGCCGGCCGTTTTTCTCCGCGCGCGCGACGGCTCTCCGCGCGCCAGGGCGCTCCATTCCCTGTGCGGTCTGCGCCATGTTCAAGTGCTGCTCCATGAGCTTGCGGGCTTCGGAGGGTTTTCGCCCGCGAATGGCGCGGTAAATGGCGCGATGCATCTCCGCCGACTCGCGCAGGTCGGTGGCATGCTCCACGGTTTTACGGCGCTTGTCGTACATCGTCGAAGTAATCGTTTCCATGACGGCGGCCAGAATCGGATTGCCCGACGCCTGGGCGATAATGCGGTGGAAGATCACGTCGTGAATGAGGTATTCGGAGGGATTGGTCTCGGCCGCGAACATCTCCGCGACCTCCTCGGCCAGGGCCGCGTGATGCTCTTCTTTTCCGCGCTCGGCGGCCAAACCTGCCAGATTGCTCTCCAGGATAATTCTGGCCTCGAACATCTGCCAGGACTGAAATCCGTGCAGCGCGCCCAGGAAGCCGAGAGAAGCTTTGCCGAACTCAGGCGGGCCGTCGGCAACGAAGGTGCCAACGCCATGGCGGACCTTCATCACGCCCATGGCGGCCAGGTAGCCGATGCCGGTGCGCAGGCTGGCGCGGCTGATCTTGAGGGTGCGGGCGAACTCGCGTTCGGGGGGAATACGGTCGCCGGGCTGCAGGGCGCCGTTTTCGATGAGAGCGCGCACATGGTTCACCACCTGCATGGTGCGGTGCGTATCCGGAACGTCTCGCTTTACCCGTGGCATAGACGCTTTCCTTGGGTGCGCCCAAAAAGTCTCTAATAAATCGAGACTATCACCGAATGCGCCGATTTTCACAATCGGCACGCGGACGGGCGTTAACGACAATCCGCACTTTGAAATGTATACTTGTGGCCGGACCTTGGCAAGGTCAGACCACGGTGGGGGAATCTTTGCAGATACGCTCCAGGCGGCATGAGGCAGCCGGGTTCATGGCTATGCCGATTCAGCCGGATGGCCGGCAATTTGTCCTGGGCCTTGCCATGAATTGGGGATGAACGGGGCAGATCGCTCCGTCTTTGAGCAATCTTTTGCAGACTTGGGATCGCCGCAGTACATCTGTTTATATGGACGTGGGAGACGAAAAGGGGAATGGGACGATGAAACTAGGCAAGTATTCGGTTGGCACGGGAGACAGGTTTGCGCACCAGGCCAAAGCGCAGTTGCGGGCGTGCATCAAGGCGCTTGAGGCCGGCGTGGAAGTGGTTCCTGTGTGGAACAAGTCGAACCGCGAACACGCCATCATTGCTTCGGAGCCGGCGTCGGTGCGGCAAGCGGCGGATGCGGCCGTCGCCGCGCTTGGTTGGCGGCACGCCTACTTTTGCGACGCCGACCACATCACGCTCGAGACCGTGGGCCGTTTTTTGGATGCGTGCGACTTTTTCACCATCGATGTGGCCGACGCCATTGGGCAGCCCGCGCCGCAGGCCGACATCGACCAGTTCGTGAAGGCGCACCGCGAGCTTCTCGGGACCATCCATCTGGCCGGCGTGGTCGAGCCGGTCGAGATCACGCACGAGGATCTGACGCATACGGCGCGCAAATTCCTGGCCGCCGTTAGGCAGGCCGGCGGAGTCTACCGGTCAATCCTCAGCGCCAAGGGTGAAGGAAACTTTATCGCCGAAGTTTCGATGGACGAGACCGATACGGCGCAGAGCCCGGTGGAACTGCTCATCATTCTGGCGGCGATCGCCGACGAGGGCATCCCCATCCGGACCATCGCGCCCAAGTTCAGCGGCCGCTTCAACAAGGGAGTGGATTACGTGGGCGACGTGGCGCAGTTCGAGCGCGAGTTTGCGCTGGACATCGCGGCGATTGCCTACGCGGTCAAGCATTTTGGCCTGCCCGCCGACCTCAAACTGAGCGTACACTCGGGCAGCGACAAGTTTTCCATCTATCCCGCGATTTCGAGGTCCATGCGGCGCTTCGATGCGGGCGTACATCTGAAGACGGCCGGAACCACGTGGCTTGAAGAGCTGATTGGCCTGGCCGAAGCCGGCGGCGACGGCCTGGGGCTGGCTAAAGAGATTTACTCCGAAGCCTACGCGCACAGCGAGGAGCTCTGCGCGCCGTATGCGAACGTGATCGACATCGATCCCAAAAAGCTCCCCACGCCGGAAGAGGTTCGCGGCTGGACCTCCGAACAATACACCTCCGCGCTGCGCCACGTGCAGAGCTCGCCGGACTATAACAGCAGCCTGCGGCAGTTACTCCACGTCGGCTTCAAGATCGCGGCAAAGATGGGCCCTCGCTATCTCGATCTGCTCGAAGCCAATGAGGCCGTGATCGCGCGCAATGTGACGGAAAACCTCTACGACCGGCACATTGCGCCGGTGTTTCTGGGCAGCAAGGGCTGAGCCATTATAGCGATTCGAGAGAAGCTGTACCCAGCTGTCGTGGCATCCCACCCATGCGACAGATGACAAGAAGCAGATCCTTCGACTCGCTGTGCTCGCTCAGGATGACAGCATGGATGGGGCACGGGGCTCTGGGTATAGCAACTGTAGGACCGCCTTAGTGGATTGAGAGATGTGCCCCGGTCATCTTGACGATGTTCTGGCCTTCGGCTGCGTGGATGACCACGTTCTTCCCGGTCACATCGGCATAGCCGATCGTCATTCCCTTCTGGGCGCCGATGTTCACGTTGCGCAAAACCACATCGGTCACGGGCGACTCCGGCAGTCCCACAATCGCTCCGGCCATCTTGCTTCCGGTGGCCGTAACATTCTCCACGAGGATGTTGTTAAAGTGCGGGGTCAGGCGCGTCACCGGCGCCGCGGCCACGCCGCCCGCGGGGGGCACGATGCGCGGATAGTACTCGCTGATAATCAGCGCGTTCTTCACATTGGTCATCTGGATGTCGCGGAAGACGAGGTGGTAGACCGGATGGCCGCGATCGCGGGCGGACTTTACGCGGATGCCGTTGTCGGTGCCGTCGAAGACGATGTGCTCGACCAGAATGTCGTGCGCGCCGCCGGAGAGTTCGCTGCCCACCGACACGCCGTGGCCGTGCATGAAGTGGCAGTTGCGGACGGTGATGTATGCGCTCGGAGAGTCGGGTCCGGGCGAGTCGATCTCTCCCGATTTAATGGCCACGTTATCGTCGCCCACATCCGAGTAGACGTTCTCGATGAGCACATGCGTGGACGAGAACGGATCGATGGCGTCGGTGTTGGGCGAGCGGGCCGGCGCCAGAATGCGCACGTTGCGTATGGTCACGTGGTCGGAGTAGTAGGGAACCAACTGCCACATCGGCGAGTTTTCAACCGTCACTCCCTCGACAAGAACATGCTGGCAGTGGTCGAAGATCACCAGCTTGGGTCGCCGATGGTGACCCAGTACGCCAAAGTTTCTCGCGCCTCGCGCCTCCGCCCACCAGCTTGCCCCGTTGCCGTCAATCGTGCCTTCCCCGGTGATCGAGACGTGCGTCGCGTTCACGGCGCTGATCAGCGGCTGATCATCCGGCAGGCGCAGTTCTGTCTTCGGCGGGTAGTCCGCATGATCCGGCGAGCCGAGCAGCGTCGCACCTTTGTCCAGCAGCAGATCGATGTTGCTCTTGAGCACGATGGGCGCGCTCAGGTAGGTCCCGGCAGTGAGCTCGACCGTGCCGCCTCCCTTTTGCTCGCACGCGTCGATGGCGGCCTGGATGGCGGCCGTATCCTTGGTTGCGCCGTCGCCCTTGGCGCCGTAGTTGCGCGGGTTGCAGGTGACGGCGGCATGAAGCATGGGCGCGCCCGCGGCCAGAAACAGAGCTGCGGCGCCAAGGGCAAAGAGAGTTTGCGTCGGCGAATTCGTTTGTCGCTTCATGTGTTTCCTCGAAGGGGCGATTTGCGTGCCCGCCCATCATACACGCTCCCAAGCCCAGTGGTCATGCCACTGGCGCCGGCGGATTGCCGGCCGTTTGCCGCAGTTTCGGCGAGACGCATTGCTATAGCGAATTGGCGCTGGAAGAGCGGTCCCCGCGCCTGGTGGTGAGTCAGTTTGAAGATAGCCGGCTTTCATGGGCTGGAGCGAGCCGTTGTCGGCCGCGTTCTGCGTCACCCGCTGGGCCACGATCAGATGGTCGTCCGAGACCGCGATCTCGGCCGAGTAGCCAAGCACAAACCTGCCGCCGCGCTGACGCAGGAAGCGCGCGTTTCAACTCGCCAATCGCCACCTCCATCCCGCCCGGCTCCTGGTCGTCGCGGTCGGCCGCCCTCTGCCAGACGCGCACCTGCCGGCGCAACCGCGCCCGCGTGTCGCGCAGCGCCTGCTCCGAGTCCACGCGGTCGCGGCTGTCGTTGGCCTGAATGCGCGCCGAGTCGATCGCCACACGGCCCAGCTTCACCTTGCCTTGCGACTGCGCGCACTCCAGCACCGGGGTCCCCAGCGACGGGTCTTTGTCGCTGGGGTGGAGCACCTGCGTGAAGGCGTCATTCAGTAACTCGCGCGCTGAACGCAGCCGTTCTTACTTTCTTTCTTCCCCTTTATCCCATCGCGCTTACCCTTATCTACTATGATCAGCGCATACGCCAGGAGGGCTACGACATCGAGCATATGATGCAAGCAGCCGGCATGACCGCGCCCGCAGAAGCCATCGCGCCCGCCCCCGCAACGCAGGTGGCGCAGGCGTGAAGGCGATGTGGACGCGCGCGGCGCTGGCGGCTCTGCTGAGTTGCGCGCCGGTGCTCGCAATCGCGCAGATTCCCGCCGCCCCCATCGCCGCCTCAGGCGGCGTGCTCGACGTGTCCATGGCCGATTACCGCGCCCACCTGCAGGCGCTGAGCGAAATCGTCGCCGCCTGCGCCAAGGCGCGCGACGCGACCGCCTGCGACCCGGAGTTGGCCGGCCCGAACGATCGCGTTCCGCTGCCCGGCGGCGCCAAAGCACAGCGCCGCCTCATCAACTACGACTGGCTGCGAGCCCTGCTCAACAAAGCGCAGTTGAAAGACAACGCCAACGCAGCCCCTCATTCAGCCGCAGCCGCCAAAACGGCTCCGGCGCTGGCAAGCGTGCTTCCGCCCCCGCCCACGACAACTGAGCTGCTCAAAGCCGCGCAAACCCGCCTCGCCCACGACCTGGCCCAGGCCGGCGGCGCGCCACCATCCCAGCCGAACCACTCCGCCCAGCGCGCGGCCATGAACCAGGTGCTTGCCGAACGCGAATTCCGCTCTCTTGAGGAGCAGCCTTCCCTGCGCCAGACCGCTCTCGAAAAATTCGGCAACTGGCTCAACAGCCTCTTCGCCATCGCGGCGCGGTTTGGCGCGCGAGCGGCGTGGCTCGGCCATCTCGTCCAGTGGGGGTTCATCCTCGCCGTCTGCGTGGGCCTGGTCTGGGGCCTGCTGCAAATCGAGCGGCGCTGGCGGATCCGCCTTGTGCCGGAAAGCGTCCGTCCCGCGCCCGACGCTCCCTCCGCCCGCGACTGGCAGCTCTGGCTCGAGGACGCGCGCAAGGCCGCGGCGGCAGGCGCATGGCGCGAGGCCATCCATTTTGTCTACTGGGCCGCGGTGTCGCGCCTCGAATCCCGCCGCCTCTGGCCCGCCGACCGCGCCCGCACCCCCCGCGAGTACGTCGCCCTCATCGCCGGCGACGATCCCCGCAAAGACGGCCTCGCCGCGCTCACCGGCAGCTTTGAGCGAACCTGGTACGGCGGCCGTCCCGCCCCCGAAACCGAATACAAGCGAGCCGAAGAGCTGGCCTCGGCGCTCATCTCGGGCGGCGCAACGGCGAACGCCGGCGGAGGCGCCACGCGATGAAGTTTCTCTCTTCGCTCGACGCCAAAGACCGCAAGCTCCTGCTCTGGTGTGTCGGCATCGGCCTCGCCCTCGCCATCCTGACCGGCTTCCTGATGCCGAATAACGGCAACGACAATCCGCTGCCCTCAAGCTACCTTGCCGGCCGCCACGGCGCGCGCGCGGCCTATGAGACGCTGCTGCGCTCCGGCTACCAGATCCAGCGCTGGGAGCGCCCGCTGAGCGATCTGGCGGAAACGGCCGGTCCCGACACAGTGGTGATCTTCGCCCAGCCATATATACGCAACCTGAGCGACCTGCGCGCGGTGCGGACAATCGTCGAGCGTGGCGGCCGCGTGCTCGCCACCGGCCTCGTGGGCGGCTTTCTGCTCCCCAACGGCGCCGGCGTCCCGCCCAAGGTCTTCGATTTTTCTGCCTGCAAGCTGTCGCCCCAGGGGCTCGATGCGCTGGCCAACTCAGGCCAGGTGTGGATGATCCCCGAAGCGGCCTGGAAACTGGGCAATCCCACGCAGCGCGTCGAATACACCTGCGCCGGTCAACCCTCCGTCATCGAGTACAACTGGGGCAAAGGCCATGTAGTCTGGTGGGCCAGCTCCACGCCCCTCGAAAACGCTATGTTGTCCCGCGCCGATGACCTCGAGTTGCTGCTGAACTCAATCGGCCCCCGCCAGGGCCACCGTTTTTACTGGGACGAATCCCTCCACGGCGACATCCAGTCCTCATGGACCTACGCGGCCGGACCGTCGCTGACCTTGCTGCAGATTGGGCTTGCGGTGCTCGGATTGCTGGTGGTGTTCAGCTTCAGCCGTCGCAGCGGCCCCGTGCGCGACCTGCCCGCTCCCGCCCGCGCCACGCCCGTCGAGTTTCTTGAGGCCCTCGGTTCGCTTTACAAAAACGCGGGCGCGGCTTCAACGGCAGTCGGCATCGCGTGGGAGCGGTTCCGTGCGCGAGCTTTGCGGTTGTGCGGACTGCGGGGCCGAAAGATGGGCGCGGCGGAGCTCGCGGCAACCGTCCGCCGGCGCTTTGGGCACAGCGAAGTGAGCCTCGCGCCCGAATTTGAAGCCGATCTGGCCGCCTGCGAAGAAGCCTCGTGGAGCGAGACCATCCAGCCCCGCGCGGCTCTGCGCCTCATCCAGAAGCTGCACGGCCACGAGGAAAGATTGATGGCCGCCGTTAAATCCGTCAGAAATAATGCAAAATCGATACAGATTCATTCCGAAGAGCAGGAAAGGGCCTCGTGAACCTAGATTCGAGTGAAGCGCCGACAGAAGCTCCGTTGCAAGCCCCGCCGCAGGAACAGAGCTCAGAGCCGCCGGCGCTGGGCGCAACCAGCCAACTGATCGACCACGCGCGCGTCGAGCTGGGCCGCGTCATTGCCGGCCAGAGCGCGGTCATCGAGGAGGTGCTGATCGCCATCCTCTGCCAGGGCCACGCGCTGCTCGAAGGCGTTCCTGGAATCGCCAAAACATTGATTGTAAAGACGCTGGGCCGATTGCTGGGGCTCGGCTTCCAGCGCGTCCAGGCCACGCCCGACCTCATGCCGGCCGACATTCTGGGCACCAGCATTCTGCGCGCCGGCGCGGAGAGCTTCAGCTTCCACGCCGGCCCCGTCTTCACCGACCTGCTTCTGGTAGACGAAATCAACCGCATGCCCCCGCGCACCCAGGCCGCCCTCCTCGAGTGCATGGAAGAGCGCCAGGTGACGAGCGACGGCGTGCGGCGGCCCCTGCCCGCATGGTTCACCGTCTTCGCCACCCAAAACCCGGTCGATTTCGAAGGCACTTATCCCCTGCCCGAGGCGCAACTGGACCGATTCCTCCTGAAGATTCGCGTGGCGTATCCGAGCGAGCAGGAAGAAATGCAGATTCTCGAACGGCACCACGCCGGCACAGGCGCAGGCCTGCTCCAGGACGCACAGATCGCGCCGATCCCCGAAGGACTGCTGAGCGCGGCGCGCACCGAAGTGCGCGCCATCCGCATAGAACCGGAGCTTTACGGCTACATTCTGGCGTTGGCGCGCCAGACCCGCGAGTGGCCCACGCTGCTGCTCGGCGCCAGCCCCCGCGCGGCGCTCTGCCTGATGCTCGTGGCGCAGGCGGCGGCGGCTTTCGACGGCCGCGATTACCTGGTCCCCGACGACGTGAAGCGCGCCGTCCAGCCGGTACTGCGGCATCGCGTCCTGCTCAAACCCGAGGCCGAGCTCGAAGGCTTCGACGCCGACCGCGTGCTCGCGGATGTAGTTGCTTCGGTCGCGGTGCCGAGGAAATAACGGTGGTATACTGGTAGCATGAAGGAGAAGACATCAATCACACTATCATCGGATATTCTCGCCGAAGTCGATCGCAATGCGGGTTCCAAAGCCTCCCGCTCGGCCTTCATCGAGAGCATCCTACGAGAGTACTTTAAGGCCAAAGTTCGGGAAGCGATTAACGCGCGCGACTTGGAGCTCATCAATGCTCATGCGGATTACCTGACCCGCGAGTCCCAAGACCTCGACGGATATCAAACTCCGATTCAGTGGGACGACGAGGCTCAATGAAGCGAGGCGAGCTCTACCGCGTATTCAAGCCTGGAGGAGATCCAAAGAAGTATCGGACCTTCGCGGTCGTAAGCCGGCAGACACTGATTGACTCCCGGTTCCCTTCTCTAGTTTGCGCGGCCGTAATGACCGAAGGGCAGGGCTTGGCGACGCAGGTCAGGATTGGGATCGAGGAAGGCATGAAGCACGAGAGCTGGATTCATTGCGACGATCTCCGAAGCATTGAAAAATCGGCGTTGACTCGGTGGGTCGGCAGCCTTTCGCCAAACAAGATGCGCAAACTGGATTACGCGCTTACAGTGGCGCTTAATCTTCCTCTTTGAATCGTCCTTAAGGTCTTATTTGACTCAACGTGATCTCCCCCACCCTCCATTCCGCCCCCATTCGCGCCGCCTGCCAGCGCCGCCGCCGCTGGGGCTTCGGCCTCACCGTTCGCAGCATCGTGCTGCTTCTCATCGGCTTCGTATGGCTGATCCCCGGCTTCTGGAACGGCAAGCTCGCCTACGCCATGCTCGGCTGGGACGGCCTGGTGCTGCTGGCCGCGCTCATGGACGGCCTTCGCCTCCCGCGCGCCGCCGAATTGACCGCCGGCCGCGAGTGGCTGAACACGCCGGCGCTCGACGGCGAGACGGAGATCGAGCTCACAATCGAAAACTCCGGCCGCACCATCGTCGAGTGCCGGCTCGTCGACGATCTGCCCGCTACGCTGGTGGCCGAGCCGGCCACGCACAAGCTCACGGCCTTCCCGCGCGTCCCCGCCGCCGTGCGCTACCGCATCGCTCCACTCGAACGCGGCGACTGGGAAACCGGCTGGCTCTACGTGCGCTACCGCTCGCCGCTTGGGCTCGCCGAGCGCTGGGCACGCGCGCCGCTCACGCAGTCCGTGCGCGTCTATCCCGCGCTCCGCACCGGCGAGGAGCAGCAGATCTTCCTCGCCCGCAGCCGCCAGATCGATCTCCAGCTCCGCCGGGCCCGCCAGCGCGGCCTGGGCCGCGACTTCGAGAGCCTCCGTGACTACCGCGAAGGCGACGACCTGCGCGACATTTGCTGGACGGCCACCGCTCGCCGCGGCGCCCCCATCACCCGCCAGTATCAGACCGAGCGCAGCCAGGCTGTCTGGATCGTGCTCGACTGCGGGCGGCTGATGCGTGCGCGCGTCGGCCCTGCGCGGGTCGGCCCTGCGCGCGTCGGTACGGACACAAAACTCCAGGGCTCCGGCCCAGCGTCCAGCCGCCGCCACACCAAGCTCGACTACGCCTGCTCGACCGCCATAGCGCTGGCGCAGCTGGCGCTCTATTCCGGCGACCGCGTCGGTCTGCTCGCCTACGGCCAGGGCATTCAGCAGCGTCTGCTCCCCGGACGCGGCGCGGCGCATCTCCGTCAGCTCATCGAACTGCTGGCACAGGCGCGGGCCGAGACGAGCGAGGCCGACCACCTGCGCGCCACGGCCATGCTCAACCGCCTCCAGCCACGCCGCTCGCTGATCCTCTGGGTCACCGACCTGGCCGAAACCGCCATGCGCCCCGAGGTGATCGAGGGAGCGATGCAACTGGCGCGCCGCCACGTGCTCTTGTTCGTGGCCATGGCGCAGCCGGAGGTGAACCGCATCGCCGCCGCGCGGCCCCAAAATATGGACCAGATGTTCCTGGCCGCCGCGGCGCAGGAGATGGCCGGCCGCCGCGAGCTGCTGCTGGCGCGGCTGCACGAGCGCGGCGCCCTCACGCTCGACCTCGAACCCGAGACGCTGACCTCCTCCGTCCTGAACCGCTATCTGACCGTCAAAGAACGGGCGATGGTTTAGAAAGCACAACTTGGCTAACTTAGCCAAGTTGGCGTAGAATAGAGACAAGGCAGGCCCCAATGAAAACTGTCAACATTGGCACGCTGAAAAACCAACTAAGCGCGTACCTCAAGTACGTCCAAAACGGCGAAGAGGTAGTGGTCCGGGACCGAAAAAAGCCGGTGGCGCGCATCTTGCCGATTCGCGCTCTGAACCTTTCCGATGAGGAAGAGCAGTTAGTTGCCGCCGGTATTTTGAAGCTCTCCAAAAACGAACTGGAGGGCAAAGAGATGGATTGGGACGCGTTTTGGGCGCTGCCAATGCCCGAAGTCTCCGACGAGGCCGCCCACGAGGCCATTATGTGGGCAAAGGGCTACGAAAAGGACGAGATGTAGATGGAGCCTGCTTTTTGGGACTCAAGCTCGCTGGTTCCACTATGCGTTAGGCAGCCATCCACGCCCGTCGTTCAAGCGCTAAGCAATCGCTACACCATGATCGTCTGGTGGACCGCATCCGTTGAATTGCGAGGAGCCTTTGCCCGGCTGGTCAGGATGGGCCAACTCATCCCGACAAGGCACGTCGAGGCCCAGGTCCGCTTGGAGAACCTCCGCCGCGTCTGGCGCGAAATCGACCCCGACGAGCATTTGCGCGATCGCGCCGAGTCTCTGGTCGATCGCTTCTCTCTGACGGCAGCCGACGCCCTCCAACTCGCCGCCGCCCTCGCCTGGTGCATGGGCCATCCCCGCAACCGGCCCTTCATCTCCGGCGACATCCATTTGCTCGAAGCCGCGCAACAGCTCGGATTTCAGTCCATCCAAGGGTAAGCAGCCCGCCCCCGCCGCTTTTTCCCATCAGTCTTGGGAACCTTCCCGGCCCTCCGCTCATCTGAGACAATGAATGCCAGTGAATCGAGCGCACAATTTTGTCTTCCGGCCTGCGAATGCGGCCCTTTTTACAGCCGCGGCTCTGGCCGGCGCGGCAATCTACGCCCAGGCGCAGTCCGCCAACCCAACCTCCGCGTCCAACCCGTTCTTCGGCAGCGTGACCATGCAGCCCGCGAACGGCGAACTGCTCAAGCTCTCGCTCGACGACGCCATTCGCCGCGGCCTCAAAAACAATCTGGGCATCAAAGAGGCCGAGTACGGCGAAAAGACGCTCCAGGGCGAGAAAAACGAGGCCATCCAGGAATTTCTGCCCACCATCACGCTAACCGCCGACACAGGCATCTACCAGCACAACCTGGCGGCCTTGGGCTTTTCGTCCTCGGTTGCCGGTCACTTCGCATCGCTGCTTCCTTCCGGCGCAAAGTTCTCCCCCATCACACGCGACGACCTCACCGAAGGCCAGATTCACTTCGAGCAGACGCTCTTCTCCGGCCCGGTAATCGCCGGCTACAAGGCGGTCGGCGCGGCCGAGCGCGTGGCCTACTACACTACAGAGTCGGCAATCGGCCAGGTTGTGCAGAACGTGGCCACCGCCTATCTGCAGGCCATCGCCGCGGCCAGCGAGGTGGACGACGCCACGGCGCGCGAGCAGCAGGCCGAGGTGCTCCTCAACAACGCCAATGAAGCCCACCAGGCCGGCACCGTGCCGCGCCTCGACCTGCTGCGGGCGCAGGTCGAGCTCCAATCCGAACAGCAGGCCGTCATCGCCGCCCAGGACAATCTCGAAAAGGACCTGATCCTGCTCAAGCGCGAGATTGGCATTACGCCGGGCCAGAAGGTCGATCTCACCGACCGCGCGCCTTACTCCGAGCTGGCGCTCCAAACTCCGGCCGAGGTGCTGGCCGTAGCCTACAAAAACCGCCAGAACTACCAGAACCTGATCAGCCAGGTGGCCGAGGACAAGGCCATTCATGCGGCCTACCGCAGCCAGCGGTGGCCCACGCTCAAGTTCAACAGCTATTACGCCGTCAGCAAGGTCAACGGCGTTGGATCGCACGGCAACTTCGCCGCCATCGGAACGCTGAGCGTGCCCATCTTCAAGGAAGCGGGTTTGCGCGGCGACATCGACGCGGCCAAGGCCCAGCTCGATTCCGCTAACGCCCAGCTAGCCGACCTCCGCACCCAGATTGACGAGCAGGTGCGCGACGCATTGCTCGATGTGGCCGCAGCCCAGAAGCTGGTAGACGTAGCCCGCTCCAACGTTGCTCTCGCCACGCGCGCCCTCAGCGACGAAACCGACCGCGTCAACGCCGGAGTGGACAACAATCTGCCATTGGTGACGGCGCAGGCCACGCTGGCCTCCGCGCAAACCAATCTGGTCCAGAGCCTCTACCAGTACAACGTAGCCAAGTTGGGCCTCGCGCGCGCCGCCGGGGTCATACTGACGCAGTACCGGGCTTATCTGGGGCGGTAGCATGCGACTCAACGCCGAAATTCCAGAAGCAGCCTTTATTCCGCAATGGAATTTCAATTCCTGCGGAAGATTTTTAATCCTCGCAGATTTTTTAATCTCGCAGATTTTTTAATTCTCGTGGAGCCGCTCAACCGGGAGCAGTGCCTCACGCGGCTGCGCTTCGGCCCCTCCCGTGTAACGTAGAACTCGGAGGTTTCCCTCAAATGCCAGCACCTCTCAGGGTCGAATACTTCGTCGAGCCGGACGCAGCAGCGCTCGCCCGCCATGCGGCGCGGCACTTTACCGAGATGGCCGAAGAGGCCGTTTCCGCCCGCGGCCGCGCCCGCATCGCCATCAGCGGCGGCTCCACGCCCAGGGCCGCCTTCGAGTTGCTCGGCGATCCGGCGCAGCCCTACCGGGCGCACATGCCCTGGGATCGCCTCGATCTCTACTGGGTCGACGAGCGCTGCGTCCCGCCAGACCACCCCGACTCGAACTACCGCATGACCCGCGAAGCGCTGCTCGACCACTCCCCGCTGCGCCCCGAACAAATTCACCGCATGGAGGGCGAGCTCGACCCCGACGCGGCCGCCTCGCGCTACGAGTCCGAACTGCGCAACGGCTTCCGCCTCGAGGGCGCCGAGACGCCCTCCTTCGACCTCATCCAGCTCGGCATGGGACCGGACGGCCACACTGCCTCGCTGTTTCCCCACACCGAGGCCCTCCACCAGCTGGGCCGTCTCTCTGTCGCCAACCACGTCGAAAACAAAGACGCCTGGCGCGTCACCCTCACCTGGCCGGTCATCAACCACGGCCGCTCGGTCTTCTTCCTCATCGGCGGCGCGGATAAAGCCGCGATTTTGCGCGACGTTTTTCTTGGGGTCCGCGATCCCGAGCGTCTGCCCAGCCAGTTGATCCGCCCCTCAAGCGGTATACTTACTTTGATCCTGGACAAGGCCGCGGCGGCGCTTTTGCCCGCAACCGATGCGGAAGGCCGCGGTTTTCTTGAGGTCGCTTCGTGACTGGCCGGCAGTCAGCGGAGGCGGCGGGAGCGGTCGAACAGGTTGTGGAGGACCGGGTACTCTTGAGGCCCCGTAACAGGGCACGGCTTCACAGCTTGCGGAATAACCCGGAGTGAGCAGGGTTTTGTAACAGGGCACGACTTTAGTCGTGCCGAAAGCGCGACAAATAACGGGTGGGCTTTAGCCCCTGAGGGACGATCCCGAAGTGAGGCGTGAATGATTCTGGCGGGCGATGTAGGCGGCACAAAAGTCAATCTGGCGCTCTACGATTTTGTCGACGGCAACCTCAAAGAAGCTCGCGACAAGCTGTATTCTGCAAAGCAATATTCCGGCCTCGAAGAGATCGTCACGGAGTTTCTGGGCGCGGACACGGTGAGCGCGGCGTGCTTCGGCGTGCCGGGGCCGGTGCGCGACGGCCGCCTGCGCCTCACCAACCTGCCCTGGACCCTCGACAGCCGCGAGCTTGCCGCCGATCTCAAAATCGAGCACGTCTTTCTGATCAACGACCTGCAAGCCAACGGCTACGGCATCGCCGAGCTGAAAGCCGACCAGCTTTATACGCTCAGCGAGGGCGACGCGCGGCAGATCGGCAACCGCGCCCTCATCTCCGCCGGCACCGGCCTCGGCGAAGCCTTCATGGTCTGGGACGGCCGCGACTACGTGCCCTACCCCTCCGAAGGCGGCCACTCCGACTTCGCCCCGCGCAACGAAGACGAGATCGACCTGCTCCGCTTCCTGCGCCAGAAGTACAACGGCCGCATCAGTTTTGAGCGCGTGGTCAGCGGCCAGGGACTGCCTCATCTCTACGAGTTCCTGCGCGACGTGCGCGGCCTGGACGAGCCGGTGTGGCTGGCCGAGCGCATTGCCGCCGAGGACCCCAACGCCGTCATCACCGAGCTCGCGCTCAAGGCCAAGAGCGAAATCTGCGAGAAGGCGCTCGACATGTTCGTCTCCGCCTACGGCGCCGAGGCCGGCAACCTGGCCCTCAAAATGCTGTCGGTCGGCGGCCTCTATGTAGGCGGCGGCATCGCCCCGCGCATCCTCGAAAAATTGAAAGACGGCTCCTTCATGAAGGCCTTCACCGACAAGGGCCGCCTGAGCCAGTTGCTCATCAACATGCCGGTCCGCGTGATCCTCGAAAGCCGCACCGCGCTCATTGGCGCCGCGGCCTACGGCGAAGCCCGCGCCGCCGCAGCGAGCGGCATCTCCCTCCGCGCGGCTTCAATGAAGTTTTAACCGGATCGCCGGCTGCAACGTCAGGGGCCGCGCCATCCGCAGCCGGCTCGATTTACGCGGCCAACCAGTTCATTACGGCGGCGGTCCGAGGCTATAGATCACATGGACGATGATTTCCACTCCCACCGGGGTTCCATTCACAAGATAGGGTTTGTATTCCCATTTGGACACCGCATCGGAAGCCGACTCAGCCAGTTCGGGTGAGGGGGTCGAAATCACCTGGACATTGCGAACCTTGCCATCCGTGCCGATGACAACCTGCAAAATCACGGTTCCGGCTATTCCCTCTTGCCTGGCTATGGGTGGGTAAGCCGGGTGCACCTTCTTGATCAGGCCTCCCACTTCGACGCTGGGCGAAGCGGTCACCATCTCGCTTGCTGCGGGCAGGGCGCCGCGAGCAGGCGTCAGGGCCGGATTCGCCGGGAGCAGGGGTGTGATCTCGTCCACTGTTGCCGTAAGTATCTTGCGCTGTTCGGCGCTGACCTGGACTTCGCAGGCCAGGTATCTGTCTTCCACTTCGGCAATACGATTGAAGAAGATGAGCACGTCTCCAGATTCGCTAACGCGCAGGACCGGCCGCTGCGGGTCGAAGCAATAGGTGGGCACGTCCACCAGCGGACGGGCCTGGAGATGCTCCTTTGCGAGCTTTGGCCCGATCAGCAGGACACACGGAAGCTTCTCGCGCCCAAACGACACGATTTTCCGTTCGAGGCGCACTTTTTTTGCAGGATCGGCGTCGGCGTCATCGGGAAGTGGCGACAGCAGCACCGATTGCAACTTGTACTCGAAGTAAGTGAGGGGGCTGCCCGATGCCTCATAAACGTGCCTGCCGTCGGCCGTGTACCAGTCTGTGAGCGTTGCGCCAAGTCGCATCCAAGTGCTGCGGTGGACCTTCGGCGAGACCCACCAATATTCATACGTTCCCTGCCCGCCGGGTTTGCCATTTTCGTCGTAGAGCTGGTAAGTGGCTTTCAGATGAAACGGCTTGAGTGAAGCGTCAGAAAAGTTGTAGAACGGCGCTGCGTCCGCGAGGATGGCCTGCGGATCTTTAGGAAGCTCCTGCGGCGCGTTCTTCTGCGCCCGGCAAACTCCGGGAAGAACCACTGTCAATAGGGCAACCAGCAAAACATGTGTGCGCATGACTCCGACAGGCTAACACGACCATTCCGAATCTGCGCCGCCAAGTGCGCCCCCTACCGCACCCGGAACGAATAAGCCACGCCCAGCCTAGCCCAGGGCGGAGTCCGCCGCTGCGGATGGGACGCTGGGAACGCCTACACTTGCCGCACAGCCTTGACGGCGATATATTTCCAGAGCATACTTTGTATATACAAGGAGTTGCCCATGGCCGGAACAGCTACATCTCTGCGACTCGACACGAAGCTGGCCGACAAGGCCGCCAAGGTGCTCGGCGTGAAGACCCGAACGGAAGCCATCCACATCGCCCTGCGCGAGATCGTCGCCCTGAAGAAATTCAAGGCCTACATGAAGAAGCACGAGGGGAAGGCCACATTCGCGGGATACGATGAGTGAGATTTTCATTCTCGACTCCTCGATCCTGATCGACGATCTAAGGACGGGCTGCTACTCCAGCCTCATCGCCTCGCGTACAGGTCTGCTTCGAACGTCGTCGGTTGTGCTCGCCGAACTCTGGCGCGGCGCTCTTTCCGAAGCCGACCGCAGAATCGTCGCCGGACTTCCGGGCAACCGGCCCATCCTCACTCCCACGGAGAAGAATTGGATTGAATCGGGCCAGATTCTTGCCGACATGCACAGGGACAAAGGCTTCGAGCCGCGCAAGCTACGGAGCCTGCACTTTGATGTGTTGATCGCGCTGACGGCCAGGGCCTATGGCGCGATGCTGATTGCCTCGAATCGCAGCGACTTCGAGCTGATTCGGGAGTATCGGGATTTCAAGCTGGAAGTGTGGTAGAGCGGGCCGCGAACTGAGCCCTGTTGCGCCCCTCCCGTGGGGAGGGTACGAGCTTAGCCCAGCGTGGAGTCCGCCGCTGCGGACGGAACGCTGGGGAAATGGCCCCATCACGCCGCCGCCCCGGAGGGCCGGCGCGAACAACGGCCTTGATCGTGATATGCTGCGGACCTTATGGGACACAGTTATTGTTCTGCGCTCTATCACTGCGTCTTCTCCACCAAAGAGCGCCGCAAGACGATTGCGCCGGAACTGCAGGGCCGCTTATGGGCCTATATGGGCGGAATCGCGCGCGAGCACGCCATGACGGCGCTCTCGGTTGGAGGAACCGACGACCATGCGCACATGCTTGTGGCCGTTCCCGCGACGCTGGCCGTGGCCACGGCCATGCGCGAGATCAAAAGCGGCTCCTCGCGCTGGATGCATGAATCGTGCGCGATGCCGGAGTTTGCCTGGCAGGAAGGTTACGGCGCGTTTTCCATTGGACATTCGCAGGTGGACGCGACAATCCGGTACATCGAGAGGCAGAAAGAACATCATCGGCGGCGCGATTTCCAGGCGGAGTTTTTGGCGATTCTCAAAAAGCATCGCATCGAATACGATCTGCGGTACGTGTGGGGTTGAGGATTCGTGCGGCGAGGCAACGTTACCTCCCGTAGGGAGGGGACGAGCTTAGCCCAGGGTGAGCTCCGCCCGCGGCGGACGCAACCCTGGGAGTGTGCGCCCACAAAACGCCGTGTTCTCTCCCGTAGGGAGGGGATGAGCTTAGCCCAGGGTGAGTTCCGCCCAGCGCGGACGCAACCCTGGGAGCATGCGCCATAAAACGCCGCCGCCCCGAAGGGCCGGCGCGAACGCAATGCAGTTGCGAGGTTCATGCCGGGATCCAGGCCATCCTCAAGGCGGCGAATCGAATCGGCCGCACAGAATGTGCGCAGGCGAATCCCGTTCCGCCCCTCCGGGGCGGAGGACGATGGGCTGACCGCTTTCCCAGCGTTGCGCTACGCTCCACGCTGGGCTAAGCTCGTTCTCTCCCTATGGGAGAGAGTTAAGCGGAGGTTTGTGGTCTCCCAGGTCTTAGAAGGCGAGGCCCTTCGGCAGGCTCAGGGTAGGCTCTGGAGTTCGTGGCGGAACGGCAGATTGAAGAGATGTGCGGGCCACCCGCCGTCCCTCCCGGAGGGAGGGCGTGAGCTTAGCCCAGGGTGAAGTCCGCCCATGGCGGACGCAACCCTGGGGAGAGTTCGCCGCAACACGCCGCCGTCCCGGAGGGCCGGCGCGAACACAATGCAGTTGCGGGGTTCATGCCGGGCTCCGGGCAATCCTCAAAGCCGCGCATCGACCAGGCCACACAGAATGTGAGCAGGCGAATCTCGTTCCGCCCCTCTGGGGCGGAGGACGATGGGTTGGCCGCTTTCCCAGCGTTGCGTTGCGCTCCACGCTGGGCTAAGTTCGTTCTCTCCCGCCGGGAGAGGGTGGAGCGGCGGTTTGTGGTCTCCCGGGTTTCAGAAGCCGGACCTGGGGCATCCGGCAGTCTTCCTCCCGGAGGGAGGGATCGAATTTAGCCCAGGGTGGAGTCCGCCGACGCGGACGCAACCCTGGGAGAGTGCGCCACAAAACGCCGCCGTCCCGGAGGGCCGGCGCGAATGCAATGCAGTTGCGGGGTTCATGCCGGGTCCGGGCGATCCTCAAAGCGGCGAATCGAAAAGGGTGCACAGGATGTGTGCAGGCGAATCTCGTTCCGCCCCTCCGGGGCGGAGGCATTCGTTGGCGGCCGTTTTCCCAGCGTTGCGCTGCGCTCCACGCTGGGCTAAGTTCGTTATCTCCCTCCGGGAGAGAGTGGCGCGGCGGTTTGTGGTATCCCAGGTCCGGAAAGCCGAATCTGGCGCGCCCGGCGTCCCAAGATTTAGGCCGCCCGCCCCAGTACAATCCAGTAGTGACGATTCGCTGGTGCTATGAGAATGGCTAAGACATCCGTGCCAATACGCTTTAACGATCTGGACCGGATGCAACTTCAATTGCTTTTTGAAGAACGAACGCTTCAAGGATTTGAGCGACAGCTGCTCAGGTACTGCCGTTGGCTGCTCAAAATGTCGCCTCCGGATCGTGAGAAGCACTACCGTTCAGTGTCACGTATGGCCCACGCCGCCCGGACTTACGACGGTGGCGGAGGAATTCCTGGCGAAGTCGATTGCGAGTGTCCAATGTGTGTAGAGTGGTATCCTCATGCGCTACGAAAAATCGAGAAAAACGCTGAGGAAGCAAAAGCTCGACGCTTGCGTGAAAGGATGACGCCGAAGCGTCCAAATCCGAGCTTTATCTATCTTGTCCTGGATGAGAGAACGGGATGCATCAAAATCGGCCGATCTAAGACACCAAACGCACGCGAACGAACCTTGCAGTCAGAAAATCCCACTCACCGTATGCTGTTTGCCCATCCAGCTGATGCTGATTTCGAGCGCGAGTTGCATCAGGAATTTGCGGAACGTCGAGTTCGTGGCGAATGGTTTAGGCTTTCAGAAGAGGATATTGAATCCATTAAGCGACGCGTAGGGAATCAAAAGTAAAAGGCCGTCCTTGCGGACGGCCTTTGTGTTTGCGCCGAAGGCGCGCCTGCTGTATGCAATGCTTAGTCCCCCGCCACCGGCTCCGCTTCCCGCTGCCGGTTCACAGGCGATGCGGCGTTATTCGAAGCCGGCGCAATCGCATCCAGCCTGACCAGCCCCTCGACCGGCTTCTCGCCCAGCACGTGCTCGCGATAAAGCTTGGCCATCCGCGCGTTCTCCGCTTCTGCCTTCAGCTTGTCCTCGTTCGATTTGTCCCGCGCCCGCAGCCGCTCTTCGCGGGCGTTCTTGGCGATGCCCAAATTGTCCAGCGTGTGGTTGGCTTCGGCGTTCACGTGCTCCATGTTCAAGACCAGCTCGTGGCCCACTTGGTTCATGCCCACTTTTTTGCCGCCGGCGAAGATCTCGTGCCGCCCGTGCTCCTCGTACCACTTGGTAAGCGTGGCCGTCATGTGCATCTTCTCGATAATGTTGCGCCAGCCCACGCCCGTGTTGTAGGCGCAGAAGCTGATCTCGCCCTCCTGCGTCGCGTACGGAATAATGCACTGCTCCGTGCGCCTGAAGTCGTAGTTGAACAGGTCCTGGAACCACATCCCCGCAATGAACAGGAAGTTCCACCGGTCGGAGCGGCGCTTCTTGATGTCGTCCATGGTGCGGTCGCCCTTCACGCTGCCGTAGTTCTTGCCCGTGGCGTTGAAGGTCTTGTCCATCTTCTTGAGCATGTCGGTGATCTTGAAGTGCGTGGGCGACTGGAAGGGATCGTAGTTCCTCAGCAGCGCCAGCCCGAACCCGAGCACCGAAAGCCACCTGCCGCGCGCCGCGTCATTCACCTTGGCCAGGTCCTTGGCCACCTGGTCCATGTGCAGAAAGGCCGTCACCGGCGCGGCTTCCTTGGTCTCCTTGTCGATCATCATGGCCATGCCGATGCCGCAGTTGGGGTGGCATCAGCAGCTCAGTTGGCCCCACTCCGCGCTCGGCCCGTGAATCAAATCCGCCCAATCCGAGAAGGTGCTCATAAAGCTGATGGGGAACCAGTCGCGCGCCGGCTCGCCGATGCCCACCTGGTTCTTCACGTCGTGGGCCATGTGCGAGAGCGTGTATCGCTGGGCCACGCGGCGATCTTCGGTAATATCCTCGTCGCGGCCCGTGAAGCTCACCGGCTGGAAGCTCAGGAAACTGATCGTCTTGGGGTTTTCGAGCGCGAACTCGATGATGCGGCCCACCTGCTCGTTATTGATGCCGTTGATGATGGTGGTCACCGGCACAATTTCGACGCCCGCCTCGTGCAAATTATTGATCGCCTGCAGCTTCACGTCGAACAGGTTCCCAACCTTGCGGTGCGAGTTGGCCGCGTTGCCAATGCCGTCGAACTGGAGGTAGACGTAGCGCAGCCCGGCCTCGGCCGCCGCCCGGCAAAGCTCCTTGCTTTTCGCGAACTCGATGCCGTTCGAAGCCGCCTGCACGCTGTTGTAGCCCACCTTGCGCGAGTAGGCCACGGCGTCAAGGAAGTACGGCGAAAGCGTCGGCTCGCCGCCCGAAAACTGCACGCTCATCTGCCGGCGGGGCTTGATGGTGATGGCGTTGTCGAGCATGGTCTTGATCTCGTCCCACGTCAGCTCGTGGACGAACCCAACTTGATTCGCATCCATGAAGCACGGATCGCACATCATGTTGCAGCGGTTGGTCAGGTCGATGGTCAGCACCGAGCCGCGGCCGTTGGTGATGGTCGAAGTGCCGTGGTGGTGCAGGTTCTTGTCGCCATCGCCGTGGGCGCGGATGTCGCGGCCGGGGAAGCTCTCTTCCAGGTGCTTGAAGAACGCCGGATCGATCGACATCACGTCTTCGAAGTGTCCATGCTTGGGACAGTCCTTCACCATCAGAATCTTGCCGTCGCGCTCGATAATCTGCGCCTTGATCTCGCCGACTTTCTCGTTGAGCAGCACTTCGTGGGGCAGCTTGCCGTCCAGAATCTGCTTGCGAATCTCCGGCACGCACTTGGGACAAAGGGAGTCGGTGGTGCGCGGCCAGCCGAGGGGCGGCTTCTCCTTCTGATAGCTCTTGAGGAGCGGCTTTTCGCTCCATTTTGGCGTAAACGACGCGTTGGGGCTGATGCGGTTCAGGCGCTCGTACACCATCCATGCACCTTGGGCCGCGTAGACGGCAGCTTTCTCGGCATACTTAACTGCTTTGGACATAAGACCTTCTCTCCTCAAGTTGAAGTTTGCCGGCGGCAGCATTCACCCGCCCGGAGCCTGCCCGACCAATTCCCAGCCTGGGAAATCGGGCCTGGAAATACGGTACTAGCGTAACCGCACCAACGGGTTAGCCCAAGCAGGCTGCAGCGAACGGCAGAATTTACCAGCGAATGGTGAAAAAGACCAGGGGAACGGGTGGTTTCGGCGGGTTGCCCGAAATCTGCTAATGTAGTGTCCAACAAATAGATGGACAACTAAGAACGAGCGGCGTTATCTTTTGTCCATGCCTGCTCCCGTCTCTCGTTTGCAGCTTGACGACGCCGACGCACAACTAATTCGGCAATGGTTATCAGCGTTTGGCACCCCTCAACAGGTTGTCCTCCGCTGTCGTATCGCGCTGGCTGCGGCGGCCGGGGAATCGGACTTGGCCATCGCCCTGCGGCTCAAGATCAATCGC
>JBOGLX010000098.1:0-3242 GCA_050745765.1 Occallatibacter sp.
CGGCATGGATCGAGCGGCGGACAACCATTATCCGACGTCTCCCACGGATAGCATTGCCGGCCGTGAGGTAGCATCGATTGCCGCCGAAGACGCTGTCTTGTTTCTGTGGGCGACCACGCCGCTGCTAACGGACGCGCTCTACGTCATGTCGTCATGGCAGTTTGAATATCGCACGAACCTGGTGTGGGCAAAGGACAGAATAGGAACAGGATTCTGGACGCGCAACAAGCATGAGATTCTTCTTGTGGGGGTGAGAGGTCACCCTCCGGCGCCGGCGCCAGGACTGCAGTGGCCATCGTTGATCGAAGCCCCCGTCACGGCGCACTCCGCCAAGCCAGAACGCTTCCTCGAGATGATCGAGGCGTATTTCCCTAACGTACCTAAGATCGAACTGAACAGGCGAGGGCGACCCCGTCCGGGGTGGGCTGCCTGGGGCAACGAGGTGATCGAAGAGTTTGCAAACCCAACAAACAGACCCGAGGCGACCGCAGTGGGGCAAGACTTCGACTTAAGGGCTCGGGCTAAAGCCGCGAAAGATAACAAAAAGACAAGGTCGTGACGATGAAGAGCACGCTCCGCAAATTTATAATGCTCCCATGCCTCCCGAACCTTACCAGCTGTAACTGGCTGAAAAGAAACGCAATGGTAGCTTTTGGGAGGATGGGAGGGTTTTGTGCGATGATTCCCTATACGCGTGTGCGCGTACATAGGCGCGTGCGCATGCGCGCGCATACAACTCATCATATCACAAAATCCTCCCATCCTCCCAAAACCTCCCACGCCGTTTTTAAGCTACTGATTCTTTGCCCTTTTTGGCCTTTCAAGATTTGGGAGGGTGAAAAATCTGCTTCCCAAGAGATCCCAACACGCTGCGCGGTTCGTCATCGATCGGATGCCGTTTCGTCTCGTCTTTGGCGTTCGATATGCGGCTGCAACGTTTCACACAAGGCAATCTGCGCTTCAAACAGTGACTGACCGACATGCCGTCCGAGGAGGCGGCTCCGCAATGTCATCTCGCGGGACCTGTTCACCTCACTCCAGGCCGCATTCACCTGCGCTCGCGGCGCTGACCTTTCACGGGTCCTTCCCAACAAAAGTCGCCGCTACGGGTAACGCGCCAGCCCGCGCCCCGACTAGCGATCAAGCCGCTCCGGGGGGACTCAGCATTTACGCTGAGCCGGTCGGTCGCGAGCCGGATGCGGCGTCAGCCGCTTTGCAGACTCGCAGGCGAATCCGGAGAGCATTTTTTGCCGACGGCGGAATCGAGAAGTGCCACCGCGCCGTCGGCGCCGGCCGTGAGTTGCAGAGCCCATGGACTGGTTGCGGCGATAGGGAGGGGACTCAGTAGATGCTCAGAGTTCGAAGCAACACGTTTCGGGCAAAGGCGTCGGCGCCGACATGCGCGCCGCCGGAATCGGCGCGACCCGGCCGAATGTTTGGGAGGGCTCAGGCCGTATGCCCGCAACGCCCAGAAGGACACGCGGAGCCCCTAGCCGCGAGTTCATGTCTATGTCGATGTGCTCAGGAGTTGAAGAAGTTCAGATGGTCGGCGAACCGGAGTTTTGGGAAGCGCAGGCCTCGAGCGCTAGTAGGGGCGTGCTGCCCCAGGCGTGACGGTCCGTTCGTTGCGATGTGCATCGAGAGGCAAAGGACCACAATTGCGGCCCGCGCTCCGAGTCTGTTCGGGCGACAAGCTCGCCGCCGGCGTTGCCGGCGGGATCTCCCGCGGCTGAAATTGCTAAAGTCCTTCTGAAAGGCCGAGCCGGGACTGGAACGCAACAAATCCGCTCAGAAGTTTGGCGACGTCAGCTTTTCTTTAGAGATCAAGAGTCGCACCCCGAAACTCCTCTTGAGCAGCAGCCGGCATCGATCTCATCGAGCACGAGGTGGCGGGGCGCCGGTCCGGCGACGAACCGGGCGATCGCCCGGTCATAGCCGGCGGGGCCGTCAAGATGCTCCTCTTTGAAGCGGCCGAACTCGCGGACGAATGCCGCCGCGAAGTGTCCGCCCTGGGCAATTTGCTTGCGGTAGCGATCCCAAGCCGCTCGATTGCGAAACCGGCAATGCACCATCATGTGGCAGATGAAGCATAAATGAAATTTGTCGGTCTTGCCGCCGGCGAACGGCTCGCTGTAGTCCTCCGCGTGGGCGTCGATCACGCCCCTGTCCTGGCCGCAGGCGCAGCACTTCGATGGCCGGACCAAGCGCCCGGAGGCCCATTCCGCACGCAACCAACGCTGGGCCCGCTCACGCTGTTCGGGCGGGAAGCCGTTGTAAGGCTTCATCGCTTCACCTTCTGAACTTTAAGTTATGTTAGCAACTTGATTGGGCAGCCACCTCGCAATATTGGGGCTTCAAACATTCATTTGCAAGTTCTTCGGTTTCGGTCGCGATGAAATTCAGAACGCATGTGGTCCATCTGTTTGTTTGATCTAATCGAAATCAATCGTTGCTGCGAAGCGCTCTCGGGGGAGAGTGTGCGAGGATCATCGGATGCCCTTCCGGCATCTGACCGAAGAAGGTATCGTCTGGCCTGGAAGGAGGGGTGAGAATGAAGGTTAGCCACCTTCGGTCTGCAGGGTTGGTTCCGACAAATGTTCTTGGACGAGAAGGGCTTTCGGGGTCTCAATTTTACCTAATTAGTTTATTCGAGCATCTCGTCGGTAAACGTGCCTCGACGCTCGTGGCGGCATTGGGCGATATTGATGGCCCATGAGCGACCCTTGGCCGGTGCTGACGTCGGCATCAATGGCGATCCACCCCGGCCATCGCCGATTCCTAGACCGCATAGTTAGAGTTGTGGTGCTGCCGTATACGCCCCCCGTGTCGGACCGGCACCCCTGCGACTTATTCGCACCCACAGCGCCGGTAGCGGGAGGGCAGGGGCAAGCCATCGCTTCCGGTAAGGCCGATTACCGGAAGTAAGCGAGCGTGCCGAAGGGGCGCGCTTTGCGGCCAGAGCGCCGCTGCCGGAGAACGGGCTGCCACCTCAGTGCTGTGACAAGGCGTGGTCCAAATGCTCGCGTGCGTTAGTCGGGCCATCAACGGCGCATCCCGGCCGCCTCGGCGGCTTCCTGCCAATCTCGGCAATCGCAGCAATTATCACCTCGGTTCCCCGGCAAATCCCTGCCGCAGCCCTGTCAGCCGATCGAGCGCAGCGGGCGGCAGCGGGCCTTTTTGCACAGCGGCGAGCGCATCCTCGAATTGTTGCGGCGTCGCCATGCCGACCAGGATGGTGCCGA
>JBOGLX010000099.1:0-10364 GCA_050745765.1 Occallatibacter sp.
CTTCTCCATACTGAGGCGCTCGGGATGGAAGGTGAGGTTGGGCGACTCGGTATTGAGAATGGAGTAGTCGTTGCCGCGGCGCAATTCGAGGGTGACCTCGCCCGTGATGGGTTTAGCGACCCAGCGCTGAGCGGATTCGCGGAGCATGATCGCTTGAGAGTCGAACCAGCGTCCCTGATAGAGCAGGCGGCCGAGCTTGCGGCCATGGTCGCGGTACTGCTCGATGGTGTCCTCGTTGTGAATGCCGGTGATGAGGCGCTCGTAAGCGATAAAGAGCAGGGCGAGGCCAGGAGCCTCATAAATGCCGCGGCTCTTGGCCTCGATGATTCTATTCTCAATCTGATCGGACATACCGAGCCCGTGACGGCCCCCGATGCGGTTGGCTTCGAGAAGGAGGGCGACGGGGTCGTCGAATTGCCGGCCGTTGAGAGCGACGGGCGAGCCTTCCTCGAAGCGAATGCTCACCTCTTCGCGCTGGATCTCGACATCGTCGCGCCAGAATGCCGCGCCCATGATGGGGGCGACAATCCTGATGGAAGTAGAAAGATGCTCGAGATCCTTGGCTTCGTGGGTTGCGCCCAGGATGTTGGAGTCGGTGGAGTAGGCCTTCTCAGCCGACATCTTGTACGCAAATCCCGCCCGCTGCATGAAGGCAGACATTTCCGAACGGCCGCCTAATTCGTCGATGAAAGCCGAGTCAAGCCAGGGCTTATAGACCTGGAGGCTGGGATTAACGAGCAAGCCGTAGCGGTAGAAGCGCTCGATGTCGTTGCCTTTGAAAGTGGAGCCGTCGCCCCAGATGTTTACATCGTCCTCCTTCATGGCGGCCACCAGCATGGTGCCCGTGACCGCGCGGCCGATGGGGGTGGTGTTGAAGTAGGCAACGCCGGCGGTTGTGATGTGGAAGGCGCCGGCCTGCAGCGCGGCGATGCCTTCGCGAACCAGCGGGCCGCGGCAGTCGATCAGGCGGGCCTTTGCGGCCCCATATTCGAGGGCCTGGCGCGGGATGGCGTCGTAGTCGGTTTCATCGGGCTGGCCGAGGTTGGCCGTATAGGCGTAGGGAATGGCGCCCTTCTGCTTCATCCAGTGCAGGGCAGCGGAGGTGTCGAGCCCGCCTGAGAAGGCAATGCCGACTTTCTGGCCGATGGGCAGCGATTCGAGAATGACGGACATGGTTTGGAACCTCACGAGGAACTTAGCTCTTAGCTCCCAGATTTCTCGTTAGGGGCAAGGAGCCAGGAAATGATGATCAGAGTGTCGAGAGCTCCCGAATATGTGAGAACCGTTTTCATTGGGATCTATATGCGTGACTTCCGTAGTTGCTTGTTAATGCTTGGGTGCTTAAGATCAATCGGGCTGCGTTTGAGGCTATCCCATGCGTAAAGATATTGGTCTAACCAACCCGCCCCGTAAGGATAGTTTGCGACGTGGGGCCCCTTTGCAAAATCTGGAAGCAGTTTGCGCATATTATTATCCTTGTGCTGTTGACCTTTCTTCCCTTGTATTGTCAGCCACGCTTGATGGGTATCTGCAATAGCGGTTGCGACAACTGCGCTTGGCACTACGTACACGAGGGGGAGATCCTTGTCAGACGACTGAAAATCCACAAAACAATAAAAGATTCGTTCGTCACGTATCGTTTCGTGTTTTATATTCATCATCCAGCCACCTTTAGCCCCGACGCCTCGCCGGGTCTTAACCTGTATTAAGAATTGTCGTGACCCTTCGATGTCCGTTACCACAATATCGGCAGTCGGTACACCGGTTGGCGCAAGAGCAGCTATGTAGCCCCGCCGTAATAATTCGCAGAGAACGTAGTGTTCCCCTGCAGCGCCAATGAGAATGGTTTGAGAGGCCATTTCCCGATTCCACCGCTCGCGGTCATTCGCCATAAGTCCTCCATGCATAGCCCCATAGCCCCTTGCATTTCTCCTCCGGAGCTATCCGAGATCGTTACTGTCTAGCCATTCCAATATCTGCTCATACCCGAGGCCCGCGGCAGCGGCTGATTTTTTGGCGAACGCGCGCGCGCCCGCTGTACTCGCCTTTGACGGCCACGGCACTGGCCTGCCGAGCAAGTCCAAGCACCCTCGGCGCAGTTGAAGCCAGGAATGATTCCCCTCGCTCCGGAGTGCGCAGAGCGCCCTACCAATAGGATCATTGCGCACTGTTGCTACTTGGCCCTCAATTTCGTCGTGGCCTTTCTTGCTGAGGGGAATCGGAGGGCGGCCATCCCGAACTGGATGGTGTAACTCGATGTCCTGGCCAAGAGCAATATTCATAACCAAGCAGGTCTTCACCGCTTCACGGCACAATTCGCGTGCGTTTCCGCCGAGCAGGTAACGATCTGTTGCAGCTTGCTCCGCAGCCACCCACTGTTTGAGGGAATTGAGCGCCAAACAAAATACACGAAAATCATCTGGCAACATTTCATTCATCGATCGCGGCAACGGGTTCTTGTTCAGAAAATCCCGAATTGGACCCGCGTCTTTGGCGAGCTTTTCCGACTCCCTCAGCAGCATTTCGCCCATTCGATCCAAGAGATCAGCAAACCCTTTGCGATCTACCTTCTGATTCAGGACGGTCCTGCTTTTTTCCTCGATCTGCTGACGATAGTGCTCAGCATAATCCTTGAGTAAATCCAGCTTTTTTGGTTTTGATAGCTTTTGTTCGTTTGTCGGTCGCTTGTATGCCACGGGGGTCTCCTTTCCAATCAAGAAAAGAAAAATTCAACTTGCTACGATCCAACCTCACTGTTGCTGAAAACTCGCCACATTTGCCAAGCCGCCGAGGAGCAGAAGCAGCAGCGCCTTCTGCGAGTGGAGGCGGTTTTCTGCCTGATCGAAAACAATAGACTGCGGGCTGTCGATCACGGCGTCCGTCACTTCCTCGTTGCGGCGCGCCGGCAGGCAGTGCATAAACACCGCGCGCGGCGCGGCTTTCGCCATCAGCGCCTCATTCACCTGAAACGGCCTGAAAATAGGCGCGCGCTTCGTGGACTCGTGCTCGAAGCCCATGCTCACGCACACGTCGGTGTAAACCGCGTCCGCGCCCTCGACGGCGATCCGCGGGTCCTGCAGCAGGCGCAGCTCGCAGCCGTTAGCCTGCGCGATGTCGCGCGCGATGTTCGCGACCCCCATGTTGGGCGAGTAGCTGCGCGGCGTGGCGACGCTGACGTTGACGCCGAGTTGCGCGCCGGTGAGCATCAGCGAGTGACACACGTTGTTTCCATCGCCGACATACGTGAAGTTAAGGCCCGCCGCGGCGCCGAAATGCTCTTCGATCGTCATAAAATCGGCGAGCGCCTGGCAGGGATGTTCGAAGTCGGAGAGTGCATTGATCACCGGCACGCGCGAATTGGCGGCCATCTCCGTGATGGTGTCGTGCGCATAGGTGCGCAGCACAATCACGTCCACCCAGCGCTCCACGTTGCGCGCCACGTCGGCAATGGTCTCGCGCTCGCCGAGCGGTGAGTTGGTTTGATCGACAAAGATCGCGTTGCCGCCCATGGTATTGATGCCGGCTTCGAAGCTGAGCCGCGTGCGCAGGCTGGCCTTCTCGAACATCAGCACCATCTGCTTCGCGTCGAGGGCATGACGATAGGCTTGCGGATTGCGCTTGACCTCGTGGCCGAGCTTGAGAATGGCGCGCACCTCCGCGCTCGACAGATCGGAGATGGAGCAAAGATCCTCGCCGGCCATCCGCGCCGCCGCGGCCAGAACATCGGAGTCCTTCTCGACAGGGGTCGCGGTCGCGGGGCGTTCGAGAGTCGATCTGCTAACCATGAATCTGTCCTCCTTCAGGAGAAGTTGCAGCGTGCGCGGCGGCGTGCTCCGTAAAGATTTCGTCAAGCGCCGCGATGGCCGTGTCGATGTGTACGCGCTCCAGGATGTAGGGAGGCAGAAAGCGCAGCACGGTGTCGCTGGTGCAGTTGATTAAGATGCGCCGCTTCAACATTTCCGTTACGGTCACTTTGGCCAGATCGGCGGAATCGACTTGGGCCGCAATCATCAGTCCCTTGCCTCGCACATCGACGATGGCTTCGTGGCGCTTGGCAAGCTCGCGCAACTGCGACTGGAAATAATCGCCGACTTCGGTGGCGTGGGCCAGCAAGCCTTCATTTTCGATGGCGTCGATAACGGCAATTGCCACAGCACAAGCCAGCGGCCCGCCTCCGAATGTAGTTCCGTGCATGCCCGCGTGCATCGCACGCGCCACTTCTTCCGTGCAAAGCACGGCTCCGAGCGGCAGGCCCCCCGCAAGCGGCTTGGCCAGCGTGGTCACGTCGGGCTGAATGCCGTAATGCTGATAGGCGCACCACTTGCCTGTGCGGCCCATGCCGGCCTGAATCTCGTCCACGATCAACAATGCGCCCGTAGAGTTTGCCAGCGCACGCGCCTCGGCGAAAAACTCCTGCGTAAGCGGCCGCACGCCGCCCTCGCCCTGGATGGCCTCGACGAGAATGGCGCACACGTCGTTTGAAAACTTCGCGCGCAGATCGGCCACGTCGTTATAGCGCACGAAATCCACGCCGGGAACGACGGGACCGAACGGCTCACGATACTTGGCCTTGTGCGTTGTAGACACCGCGCCGAATGTGCGTCCGTGAAAGCTCTGCTCGAGCGCCAGAAACTTCGTGCCGATGTTCGCGCCCTCGCTGCGCTTGAGGCCGGCATAAGCGCGCGCCAGCTTAAGCGCGCCCTCCCAGGCTTCCGTGCCGCTATTGCAGAAGAAGGCGCGGTCGAGGCCGGCGCGCTCGGTCAGCCGCAGCGCAAGTTCCGCCTGGCCCTCGTGATAGTAGAGGTTCGAAATGTGAATCAGCGCACGGCCCTGGCGCGCAATGGTCTCCACGATCGCCGGATGGTTGTAGCCGAGCGCGTTCACGCCGATGCCGCTGAGCAGGTCGAGATAGCGCTCGCCCTGCTCGTCGATCATATGCACGCCCTCGCCGCCGGTGAATAAAATCGGGCAGCGGTCGTAAGTCGATAGCAGAAGCCGCGATTCCGCGGCGCGGATTTCATCGAGTTTCGTCAATTCCGTCTCTCCTCAGGCCACCATCACTTCAGTGCCGTGGGCCACGCGCGAGCTGCACAAATCGGGCAGCACGCCGGCCGCTTCCGCGGGCAATATGCGGACGCGCTTCACGCCGTTCAACAATGCTTCGCGGCAGGCGCTCAGCTTGGGCAGCATGCCGCCGAAGATGATTGCGCTCTTCGCCATCTCGGCGATCTGATCGATGGAGAGCCATCGCAGCACTTCGCCGTTCGCATCTTTGACGCCCGGCACATCGGTAAGGAAGACGAGCGCGTCGGCGCGGCAGGCGATAGCGCACGCCGCGGCCATCTCGTCGGCATTGATGTTGTAGTACTCGCCATCGAAGCCGAGCGCCATCGACGAAAGCACAGGCACGCCGTTCAACTGCCAGATGGCTTCGAGCCACCGCGGATCGCTCGCCGCAATCTCGCCCACATAGCCGAGGTCCGGCCCTTCCATTCCGAGTAAGGAGCGCTTTTTGCGCGCGCGAAAGATCAGGCCGTCGCCGCCTGTCAGACCAACGGCTGGCTGTCCCAGCGCGCCAAACGCAGCCACCAGGCCCTTGTTCACGCGTCCCGCGAAGACCATCAGCGCCACGTCGCGCGTTTCTGCGTCGGTCACGCGCAGCCCATCGATAAACTCGCTCTGCTTTCCCAGCGCTTTCAGCGTGCGCGTCAACTGCACGCCGCCGCCGTGCACGATAGCCACCTGGTTGCCGTCGCGCACCAGGTCCACGATTGCCCGCACACAGCCCTCGAGCAGCGAAGGATTTTCCAGACCCGCTCCGCCCAGTTTGACCACGTACTTCATTCCAGCCCCCCCGCCTCGTCCCAGCCGAGCATCACGTTCATGTTCTCGACGGCCTGCGACGATGCGCCTTTCAACAAATTGTCGAGGCAACTGACGATAACCGCGCGCCGCCCGTCCGCGGCAAGTTGAAAGCCGATGTCCGCGTAGTTGGTTCTCGCCACAAACTGAATCTGCGGCAGCGTCCTATCGTAAAGCCGCACCATCGGACTTGCCGCGAAAAAATCGCGATAGACGCGGGCGACGCTCTCGGACGTTTGCGGCTCGCGAAAGTGAACGTAAACCGTCGACAGAATGCCGCGCGGAATCGGCAGCAGATGCGGCGTGAAGACGATCTCGCTTGCAGCCACGCCGATCTGTTCAAGCAGTTCGCCAGTATGGCGATGCGCGAACACTGCGTAGGCTGAAAGATTGTCGGCCGCATACATGAAATGCGTCTTCGACGTAGGCGCTTTGCCTGCGCCGCTGACACCGCTCTTCGAGTCGGCGACGATGCCGTGGCCGAGATCGACAAGCCCCGCGGCGACCAGCGGCTTGAGCGCAAGAATGACGGACGTCGCGTAGCAGCCTGGGTTGGCGACCAGTCGCGCACCGCGAATCTCCGCGCGATGCAGCTCAGGCATGCCGTACACCGCCTGCGCTTGCGTCGCCGCTGCCTGCTCCGAGCCTTCGTCGGCAAAGGCGTAGACGGAGCGATTGGCCGGCTCCCTCAGCCGCCATGCCCCGCTCAGATCGATGACGCGCAGGCCGCGCGCCAGAGCTTCCGGAACCCACTCGCGCGACTGCTCATGCGGTATGGCAAGAAACAAAACCTCAACGCCCCGCTCGGCGAGCAGCTCCCATGAAAACGGCTCCATCCTGAGATTGCCGCTTCCGTTACGATCAGCCAACTGGGGATGAATCTCGGTGAGCGGAACGCCGCCGCGCGCGGCATCCGCAGGCTCCACGCGCCCGGCGAGCACCGGCGGTTTGCCCTGCAACCGCGGATGACGCACGAGCAGCCGCGCCAGCTCCGCGCCCGCGTAGCCGGTAACGCCCACAACCGCTGTTTGCACCGTATCCTTCATGACTCCAGCATCATCCTTAGCCGGGTTTCCACTTCTCCAGCCCTGCGCGTGTCGGGGCAAATCACCAGCACAGTATCGTCGCCGGCGATGGTCCCCACCACTTCCGGCCACTCCTCATAATCCAGGGCCGCAGCCACCGGCTGCGCTCCGCCCATCACCGTGCCCAGCACAACCTGGTTCATCGCCTGCCGCACGCGCATACCGAAGCTCTCGATCATCTCCGCCACCGACGGCGGGCTGTCGTCCTGCTCGTCGTCCGCCGTGGCGCTGTGAGTCCCATTGCCATTAGGCAGCGAGTAGCCGCCGGGGCCTTTGGAAAGCCTGAGCTCGTGCATGTCGCGCGAAAGCGTCGCCTGCGTCACGCGGAATCCACGCCGGCGCAGCTTGCGCCGCAGCTCGTCCTGGCTGGTGACCAGCGAGCTCGAAAGCAGTTCGCGGATGGCGTCGAGGCGTTGCGGTTTCATCGCGCTTCTTCCCGTTTCAAGGGCAAACAATTCGAAGGCGCGATCCGCCGGCATGGATACTGCGCTCGTATAAATATACAGCAGTGATGCATAAGTATTCAAGAGAAGCGGATGCTTTCGGTCCCCGGCGCTGATACACTCTCGATTGGCAACAAAAGTCTACGGTTTACGCTCGATCTCCGACCACATGACGCCGATTCCGCCGATCTCGACGCTCAACGACCTGTTTTGCCGCATCGCCGCGGCCGCCAACCCGCGCGCCATGCTGTGGCAGGATGCGCACGGTCAGTGGCAGCCGCTGTCCTCGGACCAGATTTACCAGCGGGTCCGCGCGCTCGCCGAAACCTTCCTCGCCTGGGGCGCGCGCAAAGGCGACCGCATCGCCCTCATGAGCGAAAACCGCTGGGAGTGGGCCGTCGCCGACTTTGCCGTGCTCGCCATCGGCACGGCCGACGTGCCCATCTACCCTACGCTCACCGCCGAGCAGGTGGCTGCGCTGCTGCGCGACGCCGGCTGCCGCATTGCCGTCGTCTCCACTCGTCAGCAGTTCGACAAGTTGAACTCCGTTCGTGCACAAACCCAGTTGCAGCGGATTGTCATCATGGATTCGCCTGCTCCGGAAGGCGCCCCCGATGCTGTCGTTGCCCTGAGCAGCCTTCTGGCCGGCGCCGATGCGCGAGGCAGCGAACGTAACCCCACCTTTGACGCCCTGGTCCGCTCTGTCGAGCCCAAGGATCTGGCCACGCTCATTTACACCTCGGGCACCACCGGCGAGCCCAAAGGTGTGGCCCTCACCCACGGCAACATCGCCGCCAATCAGCACTACGCAGCCGCGGAGTTTGCTTTCGACTCCACCGACGCCTGCATCTCCTTTCTGCCGCTCTCCCACATCACCGCGCGCGCACTCGATTACGTGATGTACAACCACGGCGCGCAGGTGGCTTACTGCTCCCAGTTCGACAAGCTGCCGCAGTCCATGCGCGAAGTCCGGCCCACGGTAATCGTCGGCGTGCCGCGCGTCTTTGAGAAGATCCGCCAGGCCGTTGAGGGCCAGGCCGCGCTCTCGCCAGTCAAAAAACGCATCGTCGCCTGGGCAGTCGGGCTCGGCGCGCGCCATCTTCACTCCGTCTACGACGGCCGCGTGCCCTCTTCGCCAGTTTGGAAGTTGGCAAACAAACTTGTCTACGGCAAAGTGCGCGCAGCCTTCGGCGGCCGCGTCCATACATTCATCTCCGGCGGCGCGCCCCTCGGCATGGACACGGCCCGTTGGTTTGCTTCCGTGGGCGTCGCGCTCTATGAAGGCTATGGACTCACCGAAACTTCGCCCGTCATCGCGCTTAATTCGCCGGTCAGTCACCGCATGGGCTCCGTGGGCAGGCCGCTCCCCAACGTGGAACTCAAGCTGGCCGAGGACGCCGAACTGCTGGTGCGCGGCCCCTCGGTCTTCGCCGGCTATTGGCAAAAACCGGAAACAAATGCCGAGTGTTTCGATGCCGAGGGCTGGTTCAGAACCGGCGACATCGCCCGCATCGATTCCGATCAATTCCTCTACATCACCGACCGCAAGAAAGAGCTGCTCAAGACCTCGGGTGGAAAGCTGGTGGCGCCGCAGCCCATCGAAAACAAACTGAAAGCCAGCATTCTGGTTGCGCAAGCGGCGCTGGTGGGCGACAAACACAAGTTCATCTCCACTCTCATCGCGCCGAATTTTGCCGCACTCGATGAATGGGCGCGGCATCACGGCGTCGACGCAGGCTCGCGCGCCGCTTTGGTCGCGGACCCTCGCGCGATCGCCCTCTACGCCGACCTGGTCAAGGAGGTCAACAGCGGCCTCGCCAACTTCGAAACCATCAAGCGCTTCCGCCTGGTCGCCGAGGAGTGGACGCAGGAGTCGGGCGAGCTGACGCCCTCCATGAAGCTCAAGCGGCGTGTAATTGCGGACCGCTACGCCGCCGTAATCGCCGAACTTTACGCGGACGAGGCAACCGCCCGCGGCGCGTAGACCGGGGCCGAGAAACGCGTCGCATCAGATCCTTACGGCTGCGGAGTTACTGGTAGCCAGCAAGCTTTTGTAACAAGGCACGAATTCACAGGCTGTGGGGGATGACCCGCGGCTTTGAAAGGGCACGACTTCAGTCGTGCCGCAAAAGCCACAAAAATGGCGTGGCTTTAGCCCCTGAGGGATGCCTCTCCTGCCTGAAGTTGTAAGAAATGAAATGGACGCCGCACCTACGGCGAAAGGTGCAGCTCGTTGAATCTCCGCGTGATGGATTGCCAATAGGAGACATCCTCCTTGCGGCGAATGTCGGTGACTTCAAAACGGGTCTTCTCGTACTGAGTCTGGCGGCTCATTTCATGGACCTCTGGAGCAGAGGGCAATCTCCGCATCCGTCCTCCGGAGTAATCGCGAAGGCTCGTGTTCCCATGTGAATCTTCAACGAATAGTAGGAACGTGTCCGACGCCTTATCCGGCAGATACACCATCCAATAGGTGCAGCCGTTGCTCATGAGGCAATTGTACGCGCCGGAGCAAAAATAGACCAAGTCACACCGGGGGGCGGCGTGGCGGGGCGGTGTAATAGTAGATTACGCCAGATTGTGGTTTTACAGAAGCGCGTGAGCGCCCGCTGGTGCGCCCGCCCCAAGGGTCGAAGTGCACAGAGGGTTGCGCCGGGGCCATGAGCCCAGTCACGATTCCCTCTAACCACCGCGGAGTAAACTAAGTACGGCTCCGAGGCCGCCCAACTTCTTCGGCCCGCGCCTGCAATTCAAACAGAAGCGCCTGGCCCGCTGTGGGCGCGCAATTCACGAGGAGATTCCTGCGATGCGAGTTGCTTTGTTGACCGGCGGCGGCGACTGCCCCGGATTAAATGCGGTCATTTATGCCGCCGTGCGCAAGGGAGTCAACCACTACGGCGACGAATTCATCGGCTTCCTGAATGGCTGGAAGGGCGTTCTCGATAACAATTTCATTCCGCTCACGCTCGAAAAG